>NZ_JBEPQF010000014.1:0-207970 GCF_040547695.1 Bradyrhizobium sp. JR4.3
ACCCCCAGGCCCCGCCCCGCCCCGCCCCCCCCCCCCCCCCCACCACCCCCCCCCCCCCCCCCCCCCCCCCCGCCCCCCGCGCCCCCCCCCCCCCCCCCCCCCCCCCCCCCCCCCCCCACGCCGGGGAGGCATCGAGCCGGCGGGCAATGACGGAGCGGGACGAAACAGCCGAGCTAAATCTTCAGCTCACTCCCCGTCACCCGGCGGTATGCTTCCAGATATCGCTTGCTGGTCGCGTCCACCACGCTTGCGGGCAAAGGCGGCGGCGGGGCGTCGCCATTCCAGCGGCCGGCGCGGCGTTCGACGTCGAGATAGTCGCGCAGCGGCTGCTTGTCGAAGCTCGCCTGCGGCTGGCCGGGCTTGTAGGCGTCGACGGCCCAGAATCGCGAGGAGTCCGGCGTCATGACTTCGTCGATCAGGATGATGCGGCCGTCCTTGTCGCGGCCGAATTCGAACTTGGTGTCGGCGATGATGATGCCCTGCTCGCGGGCGAGCTCCTCGCCGAGCGTGTAGATCGCGCGGGTCATGCTCTCGAGCGTGTAGGCCGTCTCGTCGCCGACGACCTCGCGCATCTTCGCGATGGTGATGTTCTCGTCATGGCCGGTCTCGGCCTTGGTCGCCGGGCTGAAGATCGAAGGCTCCAGCTTCTCGCTTTCGACAAGGCCTGCTTTCAGCTTCTCGCCGGCCAGCGTCCCGCTTGCTGCATATTCCTTCCAGGCCGAGCCCGAGAGATAACCGCGGATCACGCATTCGATCGGAAATACCGTAGTGCGGCGGCACAGCATGGCGCGGCCGAGAATTTCGGCGCGATGCGGCTTCAAGGCCGGCACGGCGGCGATGATCTCGTCGGTGTCGGCGCTGATCATGTGATGCGGCACCACGCCTTCGAGCTCGCCAAACCAGAAGGCACTGATTTGCGTCAGCACCGCGCCCTTCATCGGAATGGTCTCGCCCATCACGACGTCGAAGGCGCTGATGCGGTCGGTGGTGACGAGCAGCAGGCGGTCGTCGTCGACGGCGTAGATATCGCGCACCTTGCCGCGCCCGATCTTAGGCAGGGGCAGGTCGCTGGAGAGCATGGCGGTCATCGGCAGAACTTTCGGAGCAAGGCCTTGCGACAGGACATCCGGCCGCGCCTGATCGCGCGACCGGAAACCGGGATAGCCTATTCCGGCAGCGGAATGAACTCATGTTCCTGCGGAACCGCGGCGAAGCGGCCGGTTTTCCAGTCCTGCTTGGCCTGCTCGATCCGCTCCTTGCTGGAGGAGACGAAATTCCACCAGATGTGGCGCGGGCCCTCCAGGGCGTCGCCGCCCAGAAACATCATCCGCGTGGCCTTGAGCGCCCTCACCGTGATGCGGTCGCCCGGACGGAAGATTAGCAGTCGCGGCCCCTCATAGCGCTCGTTCGCGATCTCGACCTCGCCATCGACGACGTAGATGGCGCGCTCCTCGTGATCGGGATCGAGCGGCACGATCGCGCCCGCGACCGCCGTGACCTCGGTATAGAACCAGGGCGACACCATCGAAACAGGCGAGGTGACGCCGAAGGCCGAGCCCGCGATCACCTTCGCGGTGAAGTCGCGCTCGGAGACCATCGGCAGGTCACCCGCGCCGTAGTGCTGGAACGACGGTGCGATCTCTTCCGATCCGGCCGGCAGCGCGATCCAGCTTTGCAGGCCCAGCATCTTCTGCCCCGAGGCGCGCTGCACATCCGGCGTGCGCTCGGAATGCGCGATGCCGCGGCCGGCTGTCATCAAATTCATCGCGCCGGGCTGGATCTCCTGGATGTTGCCCTCGCTGTCGCGATGCATGATCGCGCCGTCGAACAGATAGGTGACGGTAGCAAGCCCGATATGCGGGTGCGGCCGTACGTCCATGCCCTTGCCGGAGACGAATTGCACCGGCCCGAAATGATCGAAGAAGATGAAGGGTCCGACCATCTGCCGCTTGCCGTGCGGCAGCGCGCGCCGCACCGCGAAGCCGTCGCCGAGATCGCGCGTGCGCGGCACGATGACGAGATCGAGCGCATCGCAGGACATGGGATCGCCGAGCACGGGATCGTTCGAGGGTTGCCAGCTCATGGTAGGGCTCCTTTTGGCTTTTTCGAGCTAAATCGTAGCAGGATTTCGTGCGGCCGTCGCGGCTAAGCCTGGGCCACACACTCCGCCGTCATCGCCCGCGAAAGCGGGCGATCCAGTACGCCGCGGCCTATCGGTTCGATCACTGCCGTCTCGGCGTACTGGATCATCCGGTCAAGCCGGACGATGACAGCTGTGGTGCGGATGGTGCTTGAAAACATACGCCTGACGAAGGATGTTTGGCTGATGTCAACCGCGACCCATCGCATCACCCGATGACCCTTGCCGCAACCGAGCTCGCCTTTCGCGCCGCCGCCGTGGCGCTGCTGCTGGTGCTGGCAGCGTCATTGCTCTCGGATTTCCGCAATGTGCTGGCAGCCCGGCTCGGTGCAGCCTTTGCGCTCGGCTCGGCCGCGCATGCTGTGAGCTATTCCGTCGGAACTTCATCGCTGGTCCCGGCATGGCATGCGCCGCTGATCGCGGTGTCGACCGGCAATATCGTGGTGTTCTGGCTGTTCACGCGCGCATTGTTCGACGATGAGTTTCGCCTGCGCCGGTGGCACGGATTGACCTGGGGGTTGGTGACAGCGTTCAGCTTCGTCAGTTGTCTCTGGATCGCACCCGGCGGACATGTCCGGTTCGTCGTCACCGCGGTGAACCTGATTGTGCTCGGCTTCATTGCGCTCGCGATCATGCAGACGATCGGCTCATGGTCGGCCGATCTGGTCGAGCGCCGCCGCCGTGTTCGCATCTTCATCGTCTGTGCTGCCGCGCTCTATGGCGGATTGAACGCGCTGCTCCAGATCCTCGTCGTCGGCAGCGACGTCGGCGATGTCGCCAACACCGTCAATACAGGCGTGCTCGCCAGCATCGTCGCGGCCATCGTCTATGCGATGATGCGGGTGGACGGCGCCGACCTGTTTCCAGCCGCCGCGGAGGCTGCGCCGGCGATCGCGGCGAGCCAGCCTGTGGGCGAGGACGCCGCCGCCGACCAAAAGCTGATCGACGCCCTGATGCGGCTGATGGCGCACGAGCGGATCTATCGCCAGGAGAACATCAGCATCGGCGTGCTCGCGGGCCGGCTGAAAATTCCCGAATACCGGCTCCGTCGGCTGATCAACCAGGGGCTCGGCTACCGAAATTTCAATGTGTTCCTGAACAACCACCGGATCGAGGAGGCCAAGGCCGCGCTGGCCGATCCCGCTCAGGCCGAGGTCCCCGTCATCACCATCGCGATGGACTCTGGCTTCCAGTCGCTCGGCCCTTTCAACCGCGCCTTCAAGGCCGTGACCGGCGTGACGCCGACGGAATACCGGCGGCTCAAGGTGAATGCTGTCTAGGCCTTAGTGCACTGAAATATCTAGAGTATCTCAGAATCGGCGAGCGTCTCGCGGTTTCCAGGTACGCCGTTTTCCAAATTCGGCGAGCGGGCATCGCGTGAATGCCGCTTCGTCTCCGGCACACGCCTCAAGCCGGAGCAAGCCCGTGACCCGCCGCAAGATTGTCCTTCTCACCGCCACCATCGTCTTTGCCGGCCTCGCGCTCGGGGCGGTTCGCGCCCACGACGTGCCCAAGGTCGCCACCGGCTTCATCGCCGACGTGCTCTGCGCGGAGACATTTGTCTCGGGCCTCGATATCAGGCGTAATTTGTCCGAGACCATTGACGCGATGCCGGGCGCCGGTCTGCTCACCTGGGCAATGGACTATCAGGTCGATCGCGCGCGCAAGGACGTTACGGTGACGCTGTTCGGCATTGGCCGCAGCCATGCCGTGTATCGCGAGGGCCTCGGCTGCACGCTCGAGCACGGTGCGGAGATTGCCGACGTCCGGCTGCCGCCTGATGACAGGCAGCCGGCGTTGTTGCCCGAGATCGCCGGCCCCGCAATCGTGTCGCCGCAAAGCCCGGAGCTGTCAGCCGCGCTCGATCGCGCCTTCGCTGAGCCGACATCGCCGCCATTCCGCCGCACCCGCGCAATCGTCGTCATGAAATCGGGTCGCGTCATCGCCGAGCGCTATGCGGACGGCATCGGACCGGAGACGCCGCTGCTCGGCTTCTCCATGACCAAGTCCGTGATCTCGGCTCTCACCGGGATTCTCGTGCGCCAGGGCAGACTGAAGCTGGACGGGCCCGCACCGGTCGCCGCCTGGACAAATCCGGACGATCCGCGTCACGCCATCACCCCCGATCAATTGCTGCGCCACACCGCGGGCCTGGCGCTCGGCAGCTCGCTGCAGGCCTCGCTCGGCTCGGCGTTCGAGCCGGTCAATCGCATGAAATTCGTGGAGGCCGACATGGCCGCCTATGCCGCGAGCATGCCGCTTGCGACCGCGCCGGGCACCGTGTGGAATTATCACGATGGCAACACCATCATGCTCGCGCATCTGATCCGCAAGGCCGCCGGCGGCAATTCCGAAGGAGCGCTTGCCTTCGCGCACCGCGAATTGTTCGTGCCGCTCGGCATGCGCCACGTCACGCTCCAGCTCGACGGCGCCGGCACGATCAAGGGGTCGAGCGAGATGCTCGCATCCGCGCGCGACTGGGCGCGGTTCGGCCAGCTCTATCTCAACGACGGCGTCGCCGGCGGCAAGCGCATCCTGCCCGAGGGCTGGGTGAATTATTCGGTGTCGGCGACGCCCAATGCCTGGGTCGGTATCGGCGCCGGCTTCTGGACCAACCAGGGCGACAGCTTTGGCGCGACCTTGCGCGTCGAGCACGGCTGGCCGCGTGATGCCTTCTTCGCCAAGGGCACGATCGGGCAGTACACGATCATGATTCCCTCGGAACGTCTGGTGATCGTGCGGCTCGGCCGTTCGCCAAACTGGCCGCCGGAAGCGGACGGTGTGTTTGATCTGGTGCGCGACGTGGTTAAGGCAGCGCGCGACAAAGGGAAGGTGGCGGGGGCGAACTGAGGTGCTCTCTTCCCTTCTCCCCTTGCGGGAGAAGGTGGCGCGAAGCGCCGGATGAGGGGTATGCTTCTGCGAATGCAATTGTGAGAGGTGTGCTCGCGGAGAGAACCCCTCACCCGTCTCGCCGCTATGCGGCGAGCCACCCTCTCCCGCAAGGGGCGAGGGTGCACCGCTCGTGTAGCGCAATTCTACTAGCGCCCCAGCTCCGTCGCCCTCGCCACGCGATCGAACCGCTCCAGCGTCATGATCGCGTCCGCGAATTTCTCCGCGCGCGCGTTCAGCACCGGGCGGGCCAGCGTCAAAAACTTCTGCTGCATCGCCCGCGCATCGGGGAAGGAGGTCGGCTCTCCCGAGGGATCGGCATAGAGCCGCTCGTGCACGCCGTCGTCCGTCGTGATACTCACGCGCGCGCCAAAGGGGTGAGTGCGGCCGACTTCGAGACGATCGTCCTGTACCACGTCGAACTTGTCGGCGAGCGCGTCGATGGCTGCGTCCCCAAGGCGGGTGTAGTCGTCCCAGCCAAATGACCCCTGATCGAGCGCGAGCGCGCCGGTGAAGAACATCGAGAACTGGCCGCCGACGATCGAGGTCGGGTGCCGCTTGGTCGCGGCGTCGCCGGTGAGCGTGATGCCGTTGCGATGCAGGCCGATCTCCACCCGCTTGACCTGATCGGGTGTCAGATTGTGCTCGCGCCGCATCGCGATCAGCGCGTCGATCGCGGCGTGGGTATAGCGGCAGCTCGGATACGGTTTGACGCCGATCTTCATGGTCTCGTAGGTCTTGCCGAGCTCGGCGACCGCCTTGTCGGGATGCGCATCGTCGGTGTAGCCGGCGAGCAGGCCATGCTTGCCCTCGACGGATTCCGTCGCGCCGACGAAATCGTTGCGCGCCAGCGTCGCGGCGATCACGCCATTCATCGCGGCGGCGCCGACCTGGTAGCGTTTGTTCCAGGCGCCATTGACCAGGAATTGCAGCGAGCCCGCGGCTTGGCTGCCGGCGACTCCGAAGGCGGCGATGAGCTGTTGCTCGGAGAGGCCGAACAGTTTGCCGGCGGCCGCGGCTGCGCCATAGGTGCCGGCGGTGGCGGTCGGATGGAAGCCGCGGGCATAATGCGAGGTCGGGTCGAGCGCGTTGCCGAGCCGGCAGCAGACCTCATAGCCCGCCACGATCGCGGTCAGCACGTCGCGGCCCGACGCGCCGACCATCTCGCCGACGGCGAAGGCGGCCGGAACCACCGGCGCGCTCGGATGCAGCGAGGAATCCGCATGCGTGTCGTCGAAGTCGAGCGAATGGCCGAGGGCGCCGTTGAGCAGCGCCGCGACCGCCGGCGTCCAGGTCTTGGTGTCGCCGAACACGGTGGATTCGCCCTTGGTATCGAGCGCAAGCGCCTCCAGCATCTTCAGGATCGAGGGGGTGGATTCCGCTTCGCTGCGGGCCCGGATGGCGCTGCCGAGGAAGTCCAGCGTCAGGACTTTTGTCCGATCCAGCACTTCCGCCGGAATATCCTGGAATTTCAGGTTGGCGACATAGGCGGCGAGCGTTGCGGTTTCGTGAGCCATCGTGTTTCCTCGTTTTGGCGCGCAAGTTAGGCGGGCTGATTTGGCCTTTCAAGCGGCCTCGGGGCCGCGGGCATCAGCTATGCTTTTGGCTGGCTTACGAGGGTTGGACGGGGATACGCGACCATGGCATTCGCAGGAGAGCTGTTCGACCGGGTCTGGTCGCGAAAGACCCAATTGGGGCTGGCGGTCCGGGTCACGGTGGCGGCCACCGGCGCCTACGCGCTCGCCACCGCGCTGCATCTGTTGTTGCCGCTCTGGGCCGTCCTCACCTCCATCATCGTGACCCAGATGAGCGTCGGGCGCTCGCTGAAGGCGACACGCGACTACATGCTCGGCACCATCGGTGGCGCGATCTATGGCGGCGCCATCGCGATCCTGATCCCCTATTCCGGTGAACTGGGGCTGCTGGGTCTGCTGGTGCTGGCCGTGGCGCCGCTTGCCTTTGTCGCATCAATCTATCCGAATCTGAGCTCTGCAACGGTGACGGCCGTGATCGTGCTCGTGCTTCCGTCGATGCATCATGCCGATCCCATGGCCTCTGCGATTGATCGCGTCAGCGAGGTCGCGGTCGGCGCGGTGACGGGGCTGCTCGTCTCCTTCCTGGTGCTGCCCTCGCGCGCGGTGCGGCAAATCCGCGCCAGCGCGGCAAAACTGCTCGAATTGATCGCGGAGGCCTTCACCGAATTGCTCGCGGGCCTGACGCGCGGCCGCGACAATGACGCGCTGCATCGGATTCAGGACGGTATCGGCACCGCAATGGTGGGCATGAATACCATTGGCGCCGAAGCCGAGCGCGAGCGCTCGGCGCGATTGTCGAGCGGGCCGGACACCGGCCCGTTGTTGCGCACGATCTTGCGGCTGCGCCATGACGTTGTGATGATCGGCCGCTCGACCGTGGTGCCGTTGCCGGCCGAGGTGCAGACACGGCTTGCCGCGCCGCTGACGGAAGTCTCGACCGTGATCGCGCGCTTCCTGCGTTCGGCGGCCGCAGCCTTGCGCGAAGGCGCCGGCGCGCCGCCGATCCACCCCGTGCATGTCGCGCTTCAGCACTATGCCGAGGCAGTCGCCGCCGTGCGTCAGGATGGCCTGATCCGCGGCCAGCCTAGCGACACCGCGGAGCGCTTCTTCGCGCTCGGCTTTTCGCTGGAGCAGATGCACCAGAATCTCTGCGATCTCGATCGCGTCGTCGGCGAATGGTCGGAGGCCGCGACCGACAAGCCCGCGCGCGTGGCGGAGTGAGCTAGCGCTGCGTCAGGCCCTTGTCCTGCATGCGCCAGACCAGCAAATCGATGCGGTCCTGGCCGAAGAACGGCTCGTTCTCGAACACGAAGGTCGGCACGCCCCAATGGCCGGAGGCGGCGTGGTCCTTCTCGTTCTCCGTGATCACCTGCTCGTAGCGATCCGGGTCGGCGGTGATCGCGGCATCCATCGCGGCGAGATCGAAGCCGGCCTTGTCGGCGGCGCGCGCAAGATGATCGCCTTCGTTCCAGCCCGCCACCGAGCCGTCCCACAGCACGCGGGCGATCGCGTCGGTGAATGCGAGCGAGCGTCCCTCGAGCTGCGCCATGGCACCAAGCCGGGTCAGGCGGTGGATGTAGGGTTGCTCGGCCGCGACGTCGAATGTTGTCTTGTCCTGGACGATCGGATCCGGCCTCGGAAAGCGGAACGGAATGCCCTCGTGCTGCGCCACGCGCGTGCTGTCGAGCACCACATAGCGAATGAAGTTCGGGCTGGCCTTCTTGAAAAACCCGGGCACTCGGACTGCGAGCGGATAGACCGGCCGCAAATTCACCGCCAGATCGTAGTCTTCGACGAGCTTCAGCGTCTTGGGCAGCGCCAGATAGCTGAACGGGCTGCGAAAGGAGTAGAAGAGGTCGACGGAGAGCGTCACCGGGCCGGCTCCGCAATCCGCCCCATCATGCTGCGGGCCACAAGCTTGTGGAAGGGCGTGATGAGCGCGAGGTAGGCGCGGCCCAGCCGATTGTTGGTCCGCACCAGCGTGGTCAAGGTGACGTGGCGCGGCACCGCTTCGCCGGCCACATCGACCACGATGCGGAAGTCGAGATGATAATCATTGAACCCGGCGACCAGCTGCTCCGGCGTTTCGCTCAGCACCGGAAACAAGCCGATCAAACCGCCCGGCGCTGGCGTGCCCTCGCCCGATGTCTTCAATCCAAAGGGCGTCACCAGAATGTTGCGCAGGCGTGTCAGTGCACCGATCCAGCGCGGTCCCTGCAACACCATCCTGGTGCAGGCCTCGCGGGCATTCACCGGTGCTGTGCCGATCTCTACGCGAAAGGCGTCGATGAACTGCGCACCGGCCAGCAGCGTGCCGGCGTCAACATCGGGGGTAACTTCGCGGACAGTCCCGTTCATCCCGCCAGTCTGCGCGTCAGCATCCGGAAGCGCAAGATCAGAAGTCCGGCATAGACGAACGATCCGATCGACAGTCCGATCCAGACACCGACCGCGCCGAGATCGGCGTGAAAGGCAAGCCACCAGGCGATGGGAAAGCCCACGCACCAATAGCCGATCGCGGCGAATACCAACGTCATCCTAGTGTCATTGATGCCGCGCAGCGCGCCGCCCATGATGGTCTGGATGGCATCGGCAATGAAGAAGGTCGCGCCGACCAGCAGCAGCGTTGCGGTCAGTTCGACGCTCGCCATGTTCGTCTCGCCGCTGCCGAAGAACAGCTGTCCGAGCTGATAACGGCCGAAGATGATCGCAACGGTCAGCGCCGAGACGAACGCGATCCCGATCACGGCGGCGACGAGACCTGCGCGCTTCACTGCGGCCGGGTCGCCGCGGCCGAAGGCGTGGCCGACCCGCACGGTGGCCGCCATGCCGATGCCGAGTGGGACCATGAACAGCACGGCGGTGACCTGGAGCGCGATCTGATGCGCCGCGAGCGCAGTGATCGAGATCAACCCCATCAGCAGCGCCGCCGAAGAGAACAGGCCATATTCCAGCAGCAGCGAGAACGAGATCGGGGCGCCGATCGCGATGAGTTTGCGCATCAGGGGCCAGTCGATTCGCCAGAGATGGGCAAGCGGACGATAGTCCGCGAACGGCTTGCGCAGCCCCGCAATGGCGAGCGTGGCGACGAACGTGCCGAGATTGACGATGGTGGTCGCAAGCCCCGCGCCGAACAGGCCGAGCTCCGGCAGGCCGAACAGGCCGTGGATCAGGGCGTAGACCAATGCGGCATTGACGGGGATCGCCGCGAGCGTGATCCACAGCGGGGCCTGCGGCCGGTTCACCGCGCTCATCATGCTGCGCAGCGCGATGAAGCCGAGCGCCGGCGCGATGCCCCAGGCGAGGCCATTCAGATAACGCTGGGCGAGCGCGGCCGAGTGCGGCGCCTGACCGAGTGCGACCAGGATGTGCTCGCCATAGAGCGGCGAGGCCATCATCGGCAGCGAGATCAGCCACGCGACCCACAAGCCGACGCGCAAGGAGCGGCGGATGCGCCTGACATCGCCGGCGCCAAAGGCCTGCGCGACCAGCGGCGACACCGCCGCCATCAATCCGAGCCCGAAGGTGAAGCTGACGAAATAGACCGTATGCGCCAGCGCTGCTGCTGCGACCGCGCTCTCGCCGAGCCGCCCGATCAGCGCGAGATCGGTCGTGATCATCGCGATCTGCCCGAGCTGCGTCAGCATCATCGGTACGGCCAGCCGCAGCGTCTCGACGAATTCGTCGGCGAGAGGATTTGGCGGCACGCCGGCTTGCGGCTGCGAACGAGGCTGGATGGTGTCGAGCATGGCCGGGTCAATAGCACAGCCGGGCGACGAAAACATGGCCTCGCGCGTGTCCCGGACGCGCTGCAGCGCGAAGCGATGCTGCGCAGAGCCGGGACCCAGAAAATCGCGAGCGCAGTTCTCAGCCGCATGGGCCCCGGCTCAGCAGCGCATCACTGGCGTGCTGCGCTGCGTGCGGGGCACGAGACCATTCTTCGATCTCGAGCCGGAAAGCGCCTCACCCCTTCCGCTCGGGCACGCGCCTGATCTTCGCGCCGAGCGCATTCAGCCGTTCGTCGATGCGCTCGTAGCCGCGCTCGATCTGGTCGGCGTTGTTGATGGTCGAGGTGCCCTCGGCACAGACGGCCGCGAGCAGCATGGCCATGCCGGCGCGAATGTCGGGTGAGGTCATCGTCGCGCCGTGCAGCCGGCTTGGACCGGCAATGATGGCGCGATGCGGATCGCACAGCACGATGCGCGCGCCCATCGCGATCAGCTTGTCGACGAAGAACATCCGCGATTCGAACATCTTCTCGAACATCAGGATCACGCCCTCGCATTGCGTGGCGGTGACGATCGCGATCGACATCAGATCGGCGGGGAAGGCCGGCCAGGGCTGGTCCTCCAGCTTCGGCACGTGGCCGCCAAAATCGTCCTGGATCTTCAGCGTTTGGTTCGAGGGCACGATGAGATCGTCGCCCTCGATGCGGCAGACGATGCCGAGCCGCTCGAATCCCATGCGGATCGAGCGCAGGTGCTCGACGCCCGCGCGCACGATGCGAAGCGGCGAACGCGTCACGGCTGCGAGCCCGATCAGCGAGCCGACCTCGATATGGTCGGGCTGGATCCGGTAGGTCGCGCCGCCCAGCGTCGCCGGACCGTGCACAATCATGGTGTTGGTGCCGATGCCCTCGATCTCAGCGCCGAGCGCAACGAGGAAGTTGGCGAGGTCCTGCACATGCGGCTCGGACGCGGCGTTGCGCAAATAGGTGGTGCCTTCGGCGGCGACGGCTGCGACCAGCGCGTTCTCGGTCGCGGTCACGCTGGGCTCGTCCAGGAACACGTCGGCGCCGGTCAGCTTCGAAGCGCGGAATTCGAGCCGGTCGGTCGCGGTGACCTTGGCTCCCAATTGCTCGAGCGCGAGCACATGCGTGTCGAGCCTTCGGCGGCCGATGACGTCGCCGCCGGGCGGCGGCAGCATCACTTCGCCGCAGCGGGCGAGCAGGGGGCCCGCGAGCAGGATCGAGGCACGGATGCGGACGCACAAGTCCGGATCGAGATCGGCGGAGCGGATGCTCTTGGCATGGATATGAAGCGTATTGCGGGCGGTCCATTCCGCGGCAGCGCCGACCGAGCGGATCAGTTCGACCAGCGTCTCGGTGTCACGGATCCGCGGCACGTTTTCCAGCGTCACCGGATGCTCGGTGAGCAGGGCTGCCGCGATGATCGGCAGCGCGGAATTCTTGTTGCCGGACGGCTCGATCGAGCCCGAGAGCCGGTGACCGCCCTCGACAATGTACTGGATGGGCGCCACGGGGTCTCTCGCTGTCTTGTTTGGGTGGGGCGGCTAGTTTGGAGGCGGAAACTACCGAGAATTGAGCGCGGGAGCAATTCTGCACTTGTCGCGGCTCGATCTCGCTTCGCAGCCCCGACACAGGTGCGCTCCCTCTCCCGCTTGCGGGGGAGGGCTGGGGAGGGGGTGCTTCCGCGATGGGATGGTCGAAGTTTACGGAGCATATCCCGGCGAGGAGAAAGTCCCCACCCGGCGCTTCGCGCCGACCTCCCCCGCAAGCGGGAGAGGTTGCAGCGAGCGCTTGGCCAGCAGTTCGAAATCCAAAAGCCGGCGGCCTCAGATATCGATCGTCGCGCTCAGCGAATGTTCCTGGATGAAGTCGCGGCGCGGCTCGACCACGTCGCCCATCAGCTTGGTGAAGATGTCGTCGGCCTCGTCGACCTCCTTGACCTTCACCTGGAGCAGTGATCGCGCATTGACGTCCAGCGTCGTCTGCCAGAGCTGCTCCGGATTCATCTCGCCCAGCCCTTTGTAACGCTGCAGCGAGACGCCCTTGCGGCCGGCGTCGGTGACCGCTTCGAACAGATCGACCGGGCCGTAGACCATGTGCTCGGCGTCCTTGCGCCGCAGCTTGCCGGGGCGGGCATAAACGTCCTGGAGCTTGAGCGTATACTCGTCGAGCTTGCGGGCTTCGACCGAGCCCAGGAACGCGTCGTCGATGAGGGCGACGTCCTTGACGCCGCGCACCGTGCGCTCGAACTGGAAGCCATGGCCTTCCAAATATTGACCGATCCAGCCGCGCTCGACCTCGTCGGCGAGCGTGTCGAGGCGGGCGGCGATGTATTGCGCGGCCGCGGCGGCTTTCTCCGGATCGCCGTAGATCGCCTTGTTGAGCACGCCGGTGATGGCGGCCTGCTCGATCACCTTGCGATTGTAGCGGGTGTGCAGGCTGCGCAGAACGCCGCGGACGGCGCGGGCGTCGTCGACCAAAGAGCGCAGGTCGCGGCCGGTACGATCGCCGCCAGTGCCGGGAATATAGACGCAATCGTCCAGCCCGGTATCGATCAGATAGTCTTCCAGCGCCCGCTCGTCCTTCAAATATTGCTCGGACTTGCCGCGGTTGACCTTATAGAGCGGCGGCTGGGCAATGTAGAGATAGCCGCCGTCGATGATCTCGCGCATCTGACGGTAGAAGAAAGTGAGCAGCAGCGTGCGGATGTGGGCGCCGTCGACGTCGGCGTCCGTCATCACGATGATCTTGTGATAGCGCAGCTTCTCGATCGAGAATTCGTCGCTGATGCCGGTGCCGAGCGCGGTGATCAGCGTGCCGATCTGCTCGCTGTGCAGCATTTTGTCGGGACGCACGCGTTCGACATTGAGGATCTTGCCGCGCAGCGGCAGCACGGCCTGGAATTCGCGGTTGCGGCCCTGCTTGGCGCTGCCGCCTGCCGAGTCACCCTCGACGATGAAGAGCTCGGATTTCGCCGGGTCCTTCTCCTGGCAGTCGGCGAGCTTGCCGGGCAGCGAAGAGACCGACAGCGGGCTCTTGCGCGTCAGCTCGCGCGCTTTTCGCGCGGCTTCGCGGGCGGCCGCCGCCTGGATCACCTTGCCGACGATCATCTTGGCTTCGGAGGGGTGCTCCTCGAACCAGGCCTGCAGCGCCTCGTTGAGCACGTTCTCGACCACGGGACGCACTTCCGAGGACACCAGCTTGTCCTTGGTCTGCGACGAAAACTTTGGATCCGGCACCTTCACCGACAACACGGCGGTGAGGCCTTCGCGGCAATCGTCGCCGGTCAGCGCGATCTTTTCCTTTTTCGCATTGGCCTCGGCATAGCCGTTGACCTGGCGCGTCAGCGCGCCGCGGAAACCGGCGAGATGGGTGCCGCCGTCGCGCTGCGGGATGTTGTTGGTGAAGCACAGCACGTTCTCGTGGTAGCTGTCGTTCCACCACAACGCGGCCTCGACGCCGATGCCGTTGGCTTCCGCGCGCACCATGATCGGCGCCGGCACGATCGCCTTCTTGTTGCGGTCGAGATATTTGACGAATTCCTCGACGCCGCCGGAATAGTGCATCTCCTCGCGTTTCTCGACGGCGTGACGCATGTCGGAGAGGGCGATGTTGACGCCCGAATTGAGGAAGGCGAGCTCGCGCAGCCGGTGCTCCAGCGTGGCGAAATCATACTCGATGTTCTTGAAGGTCTCTGTCGAGGCCTGGAACGTCACCTCGGTGCCGCGCCTGCCGGGCGCATCGCCGACCACCTTGAGCGGCGCGACCGCATCGCCATGGGCGAATTCGATGTAGTGTTCCTTGTTGTCGCGCCAGATGCGCAAGCCGAGCTTGCTCGACAGCGCGTTGACGACGGAGACGCCGACGCCGTGCAGGCCGCCGGAAACCTTGTAGGAATTCTGGTCGAACTTACCGCCGGCATGAAGCTGGGTCATGATGACCTCGGCTGCCGAGATGCCTTCGCCCTTGTGGATGTCGACGGGAATTCCGCGGCCGTCGTCGCGCACGGTGACGGAATTGTCGGCGTTGAGGATCACGTCCACGCGCGTGGCGTGGCCCGCGAGCGCCTCGTCGATCGCGTTGTCGACGACCTCGTAGACCATGTGATGCAGGCCCGAGCCGTCATCGGTGTCGCCGATATACATGCCCGGGCGCTTGCGGACGGCGTCGAGACCCTTGAGCACGCGGATCGATTCCGCCCCGTAATCGCCCGGATTTGAGGGTTCGTTTTCGGCAGGCGTCTGCCGAGCAGGTTCTGTCATGAGAGGCCTTCGAGATGTCGCCCGAATCAGCGGCGCAAAAGGCGCTGATATGCAGGCTATTTGTGCCACGAAAGACGGATTGCGCCTAGCGCAAAGTATCTCCCGGCAAGTCTTTGATTAGATGGAATTTTTTGGCCGATTTTCAAGGCCTTCGAAGGCCGATTCGGCGGGTTGGAAAAAGCGCGATTCGAGAGGCCGTTTCGGGCGCTGGAAGGCGTGGATTTCGCGGGGACGAAGGGTGTTCCGAGGCGCCTGGAACGCCCCGGAATGGCTTTGCAGCTCAATACATCTGAAGCGGCAGCACGTCTCCGTTTGGCCCCACCAGGAGGCCCCAGGCATCGCCGGCGGCCACGGTGAGGGTTTCGGTGCGGGCAGGGCGCCCCGGCAGACGCAGCGCGTACTGGTACTTGCCGGGCGGCAGATCGAGCATCGGGCCTTTCGGCGACTGCGGACCGCCCGCGCCGGCCGCGATCTTCACGGTTTGATTGTTGATCGTCAGCGATGCTTCCTTCGGCCCCATATTGCCGAGCATCAGCCTGGCCTGTCCCGCCTTCGGCATGATGTCGGCCTTGGCCGCGGCCTGCGGATTCCGCTGCACCAGACTGACCGTCGTCTCGTCCTTGGCGCGGCCGAGCTTCAGCACGGCCGGTCCCTCCGGCGAGGTGAACGCGAGCTCCGCCCGCTCGGCCGTTACGATTGCGCCGTCGGCCTTCTCCTGCCAGCCGCGGTTGGTCAGCTCCGTGCGATAGAAGGCGAGGACCTCGCCAAGCTCGGCGGGGATGCTGGCTTCGAGCTCGGTCCGGAACGACTGGTCACTGCCGGGGAATTTCGTGGAGCTGATGCCGGTCGAGCTGTGCTGTGTCGGCACCGGCAGGGCCGAATCGGGATCGGGCGTGAGCGGCTCCTTCGATTTGGTCTGGACCACCTTGGCTTGCCTCGATTTGGCCTCGACGGGCTTCGCCGCGGCGATAACAAGACCGGAGCCGTTGGCGCTGACGTTCACCTTCGGTCCCATCTGCATCACGGTCATCGAGATCGACTTGCCGCTCCTGGAGAATTCCATCATTGCCATGTTGGGCTGGTTGATGACGGAGGGCTGCTCCTTCCAGCCCGCCGGCTTGAGCGATGCGCGATAGAACGCCGTGAGCGCCTTCACGCTCGAGGACGAGGAGAATTCGAGCCTGCCCTCGCCGCCTTCGAAGTTCACGCCTTCGGCGTTTTCAGGCAGCGGCACCGGCGTCTTGCTGTCGGCGAGCGCATTCAGCGGCGCGTCCGACAATGCGGCCGCCTGCACCTTGCGTCTTGCTTCGTCGGCGGTGATGAGCTGCTTGGCCGCACCTAACGCATCCCCAAGGAACTTGTCGTCGGCCTCTTTCTTCGCCTTGGCGCGGGCGGCAAGCGCGGAGTCCTTCACCTGCGCCGTCAGGCTGACCATGGTGAAATCGTATTTGCGGCCAAGCCGCAGCACGCCGGTTTCCTCCGCGGAAGAGATCTTGATCGCGACCTCGTCGCCGGGCGCGAGCGGTGCGCTGCCGTCCTCATGCCAGCCGCGCGCGGCGAGCTCGCGGTGATAGAAGGCGAGTACCGCGGGCAGCTCGGCCATCGCGGCGGCCGACATTTCGCGCTTGTTGTCGCTCGCGCTGCCGAGGCCCATGGCCGTCTTGGTCGGGCTCGGCCGCGGCAGGCCGGCCAGATCGCTATCGGCTTTGAGCTCGCCGGGCAGCGCGAAGGGCGCGACCCGGATATCGACATGGGTGCGGCCATCGTCGCGGCGCGTCAGCGTCAGCATCACGGGCTTCTGCTGATAGAAGCCGGTCTCCTTGCTATCGGCATGTGCGTAGAACGCGCGCAGCCCATTGGGAGCGGTTTCATCCAGGCTGGTCGTCCAGCGCGCAGCGCTTTCCGGCGTGAGCTTCTGCCAGCCGATCGCAGCCATCTGGCTCGCATAGAAACCCGACGTTGCATCGAGCGCCGTCGGCGCGATGCAGCCGAGATAGGGCCGCGTCCCGTCAAACACGATGTCGCTTGCGCCTTCCGGAAACGGCACGTTCCCGTAGATCCGGTCGGTTGTGTAGTACACCACGGACTGGTCGGGCCGGCCGGGGGCCTGCGTGAAATGAACGGAAAGGCCGTGTCGCCCCTTCCTGAACTTCAGCAGGCTGCTTTTCTCCTCGAGTGGCATCACATAAGCGACCCAGCCGTTGTCGCTCAGGAGCTTTTGGACCGCGGGCAGTGTCACGGCCTGCCGCGTCGGTACGCGATATTCGACGCTATAGGGGTCGGGGCGCGAGATGTCTTCCACCGCACCTTCGAGCTGGGGCAGCGCGTGGACGTCGACGATTCCCTCGTCGGCGCCGGCCGCGATCGAGCAGCTCGCCATCAGGAAGAGACCGCATGCAAGCAGCCGCCATCGTGCCGGGACTTGCATCCCGCGCGGGATCATCGCCATCGTTACGTCTCCAGGATGCCGCGCGGCGCTTGGGCGCGCGCGATTGCAACGGCTGCAACACCGTCGGCGGGGCCTCAGACCAGAAGTCGCGGCAGGAACCGGGCAGGTTCAAAGCTCCCGGTCTAGTCAATACAGTTGGAGTGGCGACCATGCCTCGCCGTCGCGCCCGACGGTGAGCTCCCAGGCGTCGCCGGCCGCGACGGTGAGGATGTTGCTGTGGGCCGGACGGCCGGGGACGTTCAGTTCGTAGGAATATTTGCCGGGCGCCAGATCCAGCGATACGGCGTTAGCGCCGGCGGCGCGCTTGATGGTCTGCGCGTCGATCCCGAGCACGGCTTCCGTCTCGCCGATGTTGCTGAACACCAGCTTCGCCTGGCCCGGTTCGGGCATGACGTTCACCCGGATTGCTGTATCCGAGTTCTTCTGCACGAGATGGACGGAGGTGTTGCCGTCCTTGCGGCCGAGCTCCAGCATGGCCGGTCCGAGCGGAGAGACGAACGCGAGCTGGACGTGATCGGCGGAGACGACGGCGCCATCGTGCTGCTCCTGCCAGCCGAGCTTTCCGAGCTCCCTGCGGTAGAAAGCGAGGACGTCGCCGAGTTCGGCGGGCACGGTGGCTTCGAGCTTGACGCGAAGCGGCGCGTCGACGCCCCGCATCAGGGTGGTGTGGATACCTCTAAAGCTGTAGCGGGTCGGTGCGGGCAGCCTGGCATCGGGATCCGGCGCGAGATCGGCCGAAAACAGCGGCTGCGGCATCCAGGCGCCGGCGCTTGCCGCCAGCATGCACGTCGCGAGCAAGACGAGGCCGCACGCAAACGCCCGCCATCGTGCCGAAGCTTGCGCCCCGGACCTTGCCGTCCGCATTTCACTCTCCAGGGTATCGCGCGTCCAGGGTCTCGCGCGTGATGTCATTGCGCGATTGCAACCGGCTGCGTCACCGTCGGCGCCGCCTCCGGCAACTAGTCGCGGCGGAAATGGGGCTGGTTCAACGGCGGCGACTACCGCCGGGCCGATACCTGTCCGCTTTCGACGTCAAAGATCTCGCCCCCGGCGCCGATCTCGGCGAAGGCAGCGGGATCTGCGCCGGTCAGCCACACCTGCGCGCCGAGCTTGCGCAGCTCGTCGAACAGCGCCGCGCGCCTGCTCGGATCGAGATGCGCGACGACCTCGTCGAGCAGCAGCAGCGGCACGATGCCGGTCATCTCGGCGACCAGGCTCGCATGCGCCAGCACCAGCCCGATCAGCAACGCCTTCTGCTCGCCGGTCGAGGCATCGCGCGCCGGCATGCTTTTCGGCGCGTAGATCACCTGCAGATCGGTGAGATGCGGACCATCCGTGGTGCGGCCGGCGATGGCGTCACGCGGACGGTTGTCGCGCAGGATCTGGCGGTAGCGGTCCTCGACCGACGTCGCGGTCTCCGTCAGCAGCGCGTTCTCCATCCAGCCGTCGAGCGCGATCTGTGCCGAGGGGAAGGCGGAGGCCTGCGCGCGTGCATTCAACATGCCGGTCAGCCGCGCCGCGGTCTGGCCGCGGGTTGCGGCGACGGCGACCGCAAGCTCCGCGGTCTCGCGTTCGATCGCGTCACACCAATGGTCGTCGTAATTGCGCGTCTCGAGCAGGCGGTTGCGCGAGCGCAGGGAGCGTTCGAGCGCGGAGATGCGGCTGGAATGGTCGCTGTCGATGGCAAGCACCAGGCGGTCGAAGAAGCGCCGCCGCTCGGACGCCGCGCCCATGAACAGCCCGTCCATCGCCGGCGTCAGCCACACCATGCGGATGTGGTCGCCGAACGACGCCGCCGAATTGACCGGTTCGCGGTCGATGCGGCAGCGCCGGCTGACCGGGCTATCTGCGCGCGGCGGATCGATGCCGGTGCCGAGCGTGGCAAGGCCCAGCGCGCCCTCGACCTGTGCCGACACCGCCCAGGAGCCGTCGCCCTGGTTGTCGGCGACGTCGTCCAGCGTCGCGCGCCGCAGGCCGCGTCCCGGCGACAGGAACGAGATCGCCTCGATGCAATTGGTCTTGCCTGCTCCGTTCGGCCCGACCAGCGCCACCATGTCAGCCTTAGCCTCGAGCCCCGCCGCCCGGTAATTACGAAAATGCGTCAGCGTCAGGCGATGAATGCGGGAGGGGGTCATTGTCTTTGTCGTTGCCGGGCATCCACGTTTGGGTCCTCCAAAGACGTGGATGGCCGGGACAAGCCCGGCCATGACGGATGTAGTCGATGCGAAGGGGCGCCGGTAGCCCTCACACCCGCATCGGCATCAGCACGTAGAGCGCGCTCTTGTCGTCGCGGTCTTGCACCAGGGTCGGCGAGCCCGGGTCGGCGAGCCGGAGGGTTGCGACGTCGCCTTCGATCTGGGCGGCGATGTCGAGCAGGTAGCGGGAGTTGAAGCCGATATCGAGGGCGTCGGAGGCGTATTCGACCTCGAGCTCTTCGGTCGCACTGCCGGAATCCGGATTGGTCACTGACAGCACCAGTTTGCCCGGCGACAGCGAGAGTTTCACGGCTCGCCCGCGCTCGCTGGAAATCGTCGAGACGCGGTCGACCGCGTTCTCGAAATCCTTCTTGTCGACGACGAGCTCCTTGTCGTTGCCCTGCGGGATGACGCGGCCGTAATCGGGGAAGGTGCCGTCGATCAGCTTCGAGGTCAGCACCACATTGCCGATGGTGAAGCGGATCTTGGCCTGCGACAGCTCGATCGTGACCTCGGCCTCGTTGTCCTCGATCAGGCGCTGCACCTCGCCGACGGTCTTGCGCGGCACGATCACGCCGGGCATGCCCTCGGCGCCTTTGGGCTGGACTAGGTCGAGCTGGGCGAGGCGATGGCCGTCGGTGGCGACGCCGCGCAGGGTGGCGGCTTTGGCGGAGCCCGCGGCATGCAGATAGATGCCGTTGAGATAGTAGCGGGTCTCCTCCGTGGAGATCGCGAACTGGGTGCGGTCGATCAGCCGCTTGACGTCCTTGGCGGCGAGGCTGAACGAATGCGACATGTCGCCGGCGGCGAGATCCGGAAAATCATTCTCCGGCAGGGTCTGCAGGGTGAAGCGGGAGCGGCCGGCGCGGATCGCCAGCACGGCGCGGTCGCCGTCGGCTTCGAGCACAATCTGCGAACCGTCCGGTAGCTTGCGCACGATGTCGTAGAACATGTGCGCCGGCACGGTGGTGGAGCCCGCGGTCGCGGTTTCCGCCGCGAGCGTTTCGGTGACCTCGAGGTCGAGGTCGGTCGCCTTCAGCGACAATTTCGCGTTCTCGGCCCTAACAAGCACGTTGCCGAGGATCGGAATCGTGTTGCGGCGCTCGACCACGCGGTGGACGTGGCCCAGCGACTTCAGGAGTTGCGCGCGTTCGACCGTAACCTTCATTGCACTACTCGCCCGATCCCCAAGGAAACACAAATCTGGAAAAGCCGGGCGGCGGGACGCGCGCCACGGCACCGAAGACCCCGGAAAGCCGGATCATCCAGCCGATATGACCAAAGCCGTCAGGGTCGCGCAAGGTGGCGCGTAAAGTCATCCGTTTCAAGGGATTGCGCGATGGTTCCCCACGATTTACCCGCAAAGACGGGGCCCGCCGCCCAGGCAGAGGAAGGCCGCCGCCCAGGCAGGGCCGGGGCGGCGGGAAGGAAGGAGAAGGCCTAGGCGTTTATTCCTGAAGCTGGCGCTTGAGCGATTCGACCTCGTCCGACAGCGCCGTGTCCTTGGAAACCAGGGCCTCGATTTTGCGCACCGCGTGCAGCACCGTGGTGTGGTCGCGCCCGCCGAAGCGGCGGCCGATTTCCGGCAGCGATCGCAGGGTCAGCGTCTTGGCGAGATACATCGCCACCTGGCGCGGACGAACCACGTTGGCGGTCCGGCGCGAGGACAAGAGGTCGGAGCGGCTGACATTATACTGCCGTGCCACCACGCGCTGGATGTCCTCGATCTTGATCCGCTTCGGCTCCTGCGGCCGGATCAGGTCGCGCACCTCGTGCTCCGCCATCTCCAGCGTCACCGGCCGGTTGTTGAGCTTCGAGTGTGCGAGCAGGCGGTTGATCGCGCCTTCGAGATCCCGGCCGTTATGGGTGATGGCGCGGGCCAGATAGGTCAGCACCTCCTCCGGCACCTCGAAGGTCGCATGATGGGCGCGGGCGGCGGCGACGCGCGACTTGAGAATACCATGCCGCAGCTCCTCGCCGAGCGAGGCCATCTCGACCACGAGGCCGCCGGCCAGCCGCGAGCGCACGCGGTCATCCAAGCTTTCGAGATCGGACGGCGGACGGTCGGCCGCGATCACGACCTGACGGCCGGCATCGATCAACGCATTCAGCGTGTGACAGAACTCGGCCTGGGTCGACTTGCCCTGCAGGAACTGGAGATCGTCGATCACGAGCACGTCGATGCCGCGCAACGCTTCCTTGAAGGCGAGCGCCGTCTGCGTCTTCAGCGCGGCGACGAAGCCGTACATGAATTTCTCTGCAGTGAGATAAAGCACTTTGCGCTCGTTGCCGGAATTGCCGGCCCAGGTCACCGCCTGCAAGAGATGCGTCTTGCCGAGGCCGACGCCCGCATGAATGTAGAGCGGATTGAACATGACGGGATCGCCGCGACGACCCTCGGCAACCTGACGCGCCGCCGCATGCGCCAGCGTGTTGGAGCGGCCGACGACGAAGCTTGCGAAGGTCAGGCGCGGATCGAGCGGCGAGCCGCCGAGCGCATCATGATTGGCGGAGACCGGCGCGGTGGCGGTCGAGCGCAGCTCCGGCGCAGGCGAGCGGCGCGTTTCGACCGGTGCGGGCGCTTCCTTCTGCTGCATCACGGGGCGCACGGCCGTGCGAACGGTGAGATCGATGCGATGCACTTCGGGCATCTCGGCCTGCCAGCACGACAGCACGCGCTCGGCATAATGGGCCTGGATCCAGCTCTTCAGGAAGCGGGTCGGCACCGACAGACGCACGCTCTCGTCCTGGACGCCTTCCAGATCCATGCGCGCAAACCAGCTCGTATAGACGTCCTCGCCAACGTTCGAGCGCAACCGACTCTTCACGCGTGACCAGCGATCCTGTTCCGGGGTTGTCATCATTTGAGAACTTTTCTTGAGAGATAAGGTTGCGTGGTGAGCGCCATGCAGAGTTCCTGCCAGGGATACCTGCCGGGATATTTGCAATGGCGGGACCTCAAGCGATTTCACCTGCAGGCATGGCTCGACCGTTCGGCGGAAACGCCGCGTCCGATCAGCAATGTCTAGAGATGGAGGGGTCGCGAGGTCAGCGCGTACTCGGCGCTCCGTGACACGCGGGAGGCTTGGTGTCCGACGAATCTAAAACGGCATCGCTGGAAGTCGAAATGCTGGAAGTCGAAATGTGTTTCAATACCGCGTTGAGTTCGTAAGACATGATACCTCCCCATCCTGCCGTGATTGCTCGCGACAAGGTCCTGCGTGTCCAAACGACACCCGCGTCTTCATCGGATGCCCGCCCGTGTACTCGTCGTCCGCTCGGCCTCGCCATCATGCCTGTCGGGGCAGCTTTCAAGATGTCTCTTAAGCGCGAGAGAAAGATCCCGCTTGGAGACATTCAGACAAAGAGCTACCGTTCCCACATTGCTGTGGGTTTTGATCCGACAATCGCTTGTTGAAGCGCCGCCTACGTGCACATCGCCGCCGATTTGCACGCTCGCCCCGTTTCCGATACCGCGCTGGTCTCAAGATCGTGGGCGCCGCTGACGCCTTAAGGAATACACTATGCGGAAAGACTCGCAACGGAATTGATTCAGACTTGAGGCATCAAAAATCTTGATCTGCGTTAACGCCACGCGGACTTGTGCACAGGCTTCAGAGCAAGTTTTTGGATTCGTGCACAGAATCGAAGATGCCGCGTTTGATGTGACAATTCTCCGTCACCGCCAAAAATTTTTTACAAAAGCGTCACGCGCGCGACGCGCGGGCGAGTTTTCCAAATGCTTGGCGTCACTATGCCGATAAGTTGTTAGCGAGACATCGTTTTTTGAGTCTCGTTTCACAGGGTAACTCCATTGCGTCTCGCGATCCGGGGAAACTACGGTGTGCAGAACTCGCAGGCGCGCGAATTCAACTTGTGCCCACCTCGCAAGGACTTTTTGCACCGCGGTGGAAGTTTCCGCTGTTGCAAAACCATTCGCAGGTAAAACTACGGGCGCATCATGGTGCAAACGTCGCAATCCTCCGATCGAAGGTCGCTCGCAGCGTGACTACTTGCGTGAATATGACAGGCAACAAAAAAGCCCGGCGCGATGCCGGGCTGTTTGACGTGTGCGATGTGCGGCCGGATCGTCCGATCGAACGACGCGATCGGACGGCGTGCCAGAACGCTCGCGAGCTTACTTGGCGAGCTTGGCGATCTGCGCGGTGAGCCGCGAGACTTTGCGGCTGGCATTGTTCTTATGAATGATGTTTCGCTGCGCGGCGCGCATCAAGGCGGGCTCGGCATTCGCCAGCGCCGTCACGGCAGCGGCGCGGTCGCCGGTCTTGATTGCTTCTTCGACGTTACGCACGGCACCGCGCATCTGGGTGCGGCGCGACTTGTTGACGGCGGTGCGGCGGGCGATCTTGCGCGTCGCTTTCTTGGCGGAAGTGGTATTGGCCATGGTCTCAATGTCCTTTGCGGGTACCGGTCGCGTCTTGGTCGGGTAGCGCCGGCTTGCTTGACCGCGTAATCGACGCTCGGAATTAGGGTGTTCGGTTGCTAGGCTGTTCCCGGAACGTGAGCGACAGCCTTGCGGGCCGTCTCTGAGGCCCAGGGAGCCTCTCAGCCCAAGGAGCCTGCATCTGCTCAAAGAACAGCGGCGGCAGGATTGCGCCCGCCGCCAGTTGGCGCCCTTATAGAGAGGGTCTTTGGCACCGTCAACGCTTTCCCGGGCTGGACAAGCAGCCCCTTGAGGCAGGGATGAGTGCCGTAACGCCCTGAAGAGGTTGAATTTCTGCCGTCTCCCTTGTATTGGCTGGCGGCGTTCCGAGGGTCGTCCGATCGGACGACTATATAGGGTGAGGCATGATCCGCGGCTTTTTCCGACTGATTGGGCTGTTGCTGCTCGCCGGCGGGTTCATCTTCATGGTCTACGACGGCGCCCGCTGGGTGGCCGACCAGACCCTGCGGTTCACCCGCTTCGGCCAGTTCTGGAACGACATCAATCAGGCCAGCCAGACGGCATTCCGGACCTGGGTCGAGGCCAAGGCGCCCTGGCTCTGGACCTCGGTGATCCGGCTGGTGCTGGATCAGCCGGTTTTCGCCGTCCTCGGCATTCTCGGCATTCTCCTGATGATCCTGTTCCGCCCGCGTAAGCCGTTGATCGGCTATTCCCGGGATTGAGCTTTCAATTCCCGGGATTGAGCTTTCAATTCGCGCGACTGAAGCGGCCGCGCGCGGCGTAACAGGGCTGCCCCTTTGCGCGTAAAGACCTATATTCCCACCTGATCGCGAGCACGTCGCCTGAGCGCTTGGTTCATCGCCTTGGCTCAATAGCTTGTCCTCGGCGACGGACAGCTCGTTCCCGGAGATCCGTCCATGCTGTTCATGCGCAAGACCACCGCATTGCCGAGCGCCAATGAAGCGCTGCCGGGCCGTGCGCAAGCAATTCCGACCGCGACCACCCATTTCGTCAACGGCACGAAGTTGCAGCCGCCTTATCCCGCCGGCCTCGAGCAGGCGGTGTTCGGGCTCGGCTGCTTCTGGGGCGCCGAGCGCAAGTTCTGGGAGCTTGGCGACGGCGTTTACACCACCGCCGTCGGCTATGCCGGCGGCCACACGCCGAACCCGACCTATGAAGAGACCTGCTCGGGCCGCACCGGTCACACCGAAGTGGTGCTGGTCGTGTTCGATCCGACCAAGGTGTCCTACGAGAAGCTGTTGAAGACGTTCTGGGAGAGCCACAACCCGACGCAGGGCATGCGTCAGGGCAACGACGTCGGCACGCAGTACCGAAGCGCGATCTACACCTATTCAGACGCGCAGAAAAAAGCGGCCGATCAATCGAAGGCGCTCTATCAGAAAGCGCTTGCTGCAAAAGGTCTCGGCACCATCACCACCGAGATCGCACCCGCCGGCCAATTCTACTTTGCCGAGGACTATCATCAGCAATATCTGGCCAAGAATCCCGCCGGCTATTGCGGCCTTGGCGGCACCGGCGTGTCCTGCCCGATCGGCGTCGGTGTGAGCGCGTAAGCTAACGACCAAGGTGGTGCACCTCTCCCGCTTGCGAGAGAGGTCGGCGCATAGCGCCGGGTGAGGGTTCTATCCTCTGGGGGACTGTCCCTGCGCGGAGACACCCTCTCCCCAACCCTCTCCCGCAAGCGGGAGAGGGAGCGCACCTTGCCCCTTTGCTCACGCTGTTGTGGCGCCGCCCGCCCCCTCAACGCTTTATTAACCATAACCGGTGCATCACTGGATCTGTCTCGTTTCGAGGGATAAGTCCGGTGCCGGTTGCACGCGCGTTTCGATGGTCGATCTTGGCAGCGTCCCTGGCAGCGTCCGCCGCGCTTAGCCTTGGCGGCTGCATGCAGACCGCCGGCCCCGTCGCGGTGATGCAGCCGCGCGCCGATCTCGACTCCATGGCCTATGGCCAGCCCTATTACGCGCCTCAGCCGGTCGTCGTCGGCGACGGTGGCGGCGCCATCGGGGCGTTGCGCAATTCCTTTGCCTCTTCGCCCGCGCCCATGCCGGTCGGTTATGCCGCGCCGATGGCGGCGCCGGTCCGCTACGATTCCTCCTACCATCTCGACGCCGGCGACAGGCTGCGCGTCGTGGTCTACGGCCAGGAAGGTCTCACCAACAGCTACGCGATCGACGCCGGCGGTTCCATCACGATGCCGCTGATCGGCGGCGTGCCGGCACGCGGCCGCACGCCGGCGGGTCTGGCCGGCGAGATCGCCGCACGGCTGCGCAACGGCTACATCCGCGAGCCCTCGGTCGCCGTCGAGATCGAGGCCTATCGCCCGTTCTTCATTCTCGGCGAAGTCTCCGCGCCCGGCCAGTATCCGTACGTGCCGAACATGACGGTCGAAAGCGCCGTGGCAATCGCGGGCGGCTTCTCGCCACGCGCCAAGCGCGATGTGGTCACCGTCACGCATACCGAAGCCGGCGGCGCCATGCGCGCCGTGGTGCCGCTCGGCACCCCCTTGAGCCCCGGCGACACCGTGTTCGTCGGCGAGCGCTGGTTCTAGAGCGTTTTCGAGCGAAGTGGATACCGGTTCGCGTGAAGAAAACGCGTCAAAAAAGAATCTAGAGCCTCGGTTCTGATGCAATCAGAACCGAAGCTCTAGCTCACCTTCTGAAATCCAGCCGCCCGTTCGGAAAACATCCGTCGATGCGCGCGGCATCGACCACGCGCCCGATCCATGGCCGCGTGATCGCGGGATTGGTTAGGTTGATGTATTTCCCGACCAGGCGCGCGCCCTCGCGCGCAGCATCGATCAGCCCGTGCCGTCGGCCGTGATCCCAATCGAAGCGCAGATAGATGCGTCCGCCTGCGACCCGCACCTCCGCGCGCCCGTCTTTCCACGTCTCCGGCGTATCGCCGGCGATGGTCGGATCGGCGCCGCCATTCCAGCGGCTGGCCCACGGGCCTTCCAGAGGATCGGACGGCGCCTGAATGTCTGCCCAATGCGCCGCGTTGACGTCGGCCGCATCGCCCGAAAGTAAGGCGGTTGCGGCATAGTCCATGACCTCGCGATCGTCAGGACCGGGAACGTCCATGGTGCCGAACGGATTGCGGATGACGATGTTCGTATTGGCCTGCTGCATCACGATCTCCCGGCGTGAGTTGGCTTGATCAGCCAGCTCTATCGCCGCCCGGCAGGATGCAGCCACCCGATTCCTGCTCTCCGCCCTCGTCATTCCGGAGCGCGAGCCCGGAATGACGGTGGAGAGATCAGCCGCGCTATCGCAAATGCTTCGCGAAAAATTCCATGCTGCGCGGCCAGGCGATGTCGGCGCTGGCCTTGTCGTAGCTCGCCCGCTCGTCGCAATGGAAGCCGTGCTGCGCGCCCGGATAGACGAAGATTTCCACGTCCGGCCGCTTCGTCTTGATGGTCTCGACGTCGGTCAGGGGAATGCCGGCATCCTTTTCGCCAAAATGCAGCTGTGTCGGAACTTTTGGTGTTTCGTCTGCAAAGCGCACGACGGCGCCGCCGTAATAGCCGATCGCGGCCTTCAGGCCCGACAGCCGCGTCGCCGCGACGAAGGCGACGCTGCCGCCCAGGCAAAAGCCGATGATGCCGACCGGGCCGACGCTCTTCACCGCATCGATCGCGGCTTGCGTGTCGCGCAGCATCGCGTCCCAGTCGGGATTGGCGACGAATTTGCGCGCTTCGGCAATCTCGTCAGGCGTGTAGCCCGACTGGAAGCCCGGCGAGGTCCGGTCGAAGATCGACGGCGCGATCGCGACATAGCCTTCCCCGGCGAGGCGATCGCAGACCGAGCGGATGTGATGATTGACCCCGAAAATCTCCTGGATCACCACCACCGCGCCCTTCGGGGGGCCTGCGGGATCAGCGCGATAGGCGCCGAGCTGGAAATGATCGGAGGCGGTCAGTCTGATGTCTTGTCCCACGCGGGTTGTCCTTCTTGTTATTACGAACTCTAATCTCACCCCTCATCCTGAGGAGCGCGCCCTTCGCGCGCGTCTCGAAGGATAGAGGCCGAGATGCAGCAGCGGGGGCCTGCATGGTTCGAGACGGCGCTTCGCGCCTCCTCACCATGAGGATCACTCCCACATCCAGTTCTCGCCGTAATCCTCCTTCCATCCCGCCAGCCGGCCATGACGGAACTGCAGGAACAGGCGGTGACGGTTGGAGATCAGTCCGCTGCCGCCGATGTTGCGAAGCGCGAGATAGATCTCGTTGCCGGGGCGTCCGCGCACATATTGCAGAGGCTGGCCGAGGGCGCGCGCGGTTTGCCCTGCATCCATGCCGAAGGCGAGCGGCGTGTTGTTCGACAACGTCGCGACGAAGGGCAGGCGGGGCGGTGTCCCGCCGAATTGCTCGGCCTGCGCGGATACCGACAGCAACACCGCGCCCGCAGCCAATATCGCTCGCTTCATTGCCTGTGTTCCCGTCCGATCGACCTATTCCGGCAAGTTCTTCAGGAAAGGCAGCACCGCGTCAACAAAAGCCTGTGGCTGGTCGATGTTGACGGCGTGTCCGGCGGCGGGGATCACGACCTTTTGTGCGCCGGGAATTTTCGCGGCCATGTAGTCCGACGCGGCGAGGAACGGTGTGTCGTCGGCGCCGACCACGATCAGGCTGGGCACCTTGATCTCCGGCAGCAGCTCGATCACCTTCGCATCGCGCTGGGTCAGCATGCCGCGTGCGGCGAGCGCCAATCCCCTGGCATTGCGATGGCTCGCGGTGGCGCGCTCGCGCGTTGCGGCCTTCAGCACGTCGAGCCCTTCGCGATCGAGCTTGTCGGCGGTGGCGAGCGCACGCGCGTTCCAGGCCTCGCGTGCGTCGTCCTTCTTGAAGCCCGGTCCGGTGTCGATGATCAGCAGCGCGCGGACGCGCTTCGGATGCGCGCGAACAAAGGCGAGCGACATGTAGCCGCCGAGCGAGAGCCCGCCGATGATGGCGCGCTCAGTGCCGACCGCATCGAGGATCGCGGCGATGTCGCCGACCGTGAGCGCTTCGCTGTAGGCGTTGGGATCGTCGGGATAATCGGACTGGCCGTGACCGCGCATGTCCCACAAGATCAGCTTGTGATCCCTGGCAAGCGCCTCGACCTGCCCATGCCACATCGCCGAGGTCGATGAGTAACCGTGAGTCAGCAGCAGCGGCGGGCCTTCGCCATGGATCTCGTAATAGATTCCGACGCCGTCTCGATCGATCCTCGGCATTGTTTCCACCCTTTTTGTTTTCTTATTCTCTCTCACGACGCCGAAGCCGTGAAGGGCGTGATGAAGACGTAAGGCTAGCGTGCTGAACAAGATGATCCGCCGGAGGTCAACCTCCGGCGGATTAGTTTGCATTTTCAGGCGGCCATGACGGAGAAATTCCCCTTTGTCATCAATGCCCCGCCTACTGTGCATGGGGTTGTTTTCGCCCTTTTTGCGCCATTCCTGCCATGGAACCCGAGGTCCCTAAAATTGTCCCCAATTCCGGAAGGCTCCATTGAGCACGCCTCTTAAGGGCCGGAGAACCTGATCCGGCTTAGGCTTTCGCCCGAAACACGCCCGTGCTCTTGGGGAAGCCATGAACGCCTCAGCCAAACCCGCCGCCAAACGCCGGCTCCTGCTCGCCTCCGACCGGAGCGACGAGAGCAGCGAACTCGCCAGCATCCTCAAGGCCGTCGGCGACGTTGCGACAGTGACGACGCAGGAACTCCCCGAGCAGCCCTCGCGCGATCTCTCCGGCCTCGTGGTCGACATCAATCTGCGCTCGCCCGAGAGCGTGCAACGGGTGCGCAACAAGCTGCGAGGCGATGCCTATCGTTCGATGCCTCGTCTGTTCGTGCTTGCGGACGCTCTGCATCACGGCACCATGCAGGCCTGGGCGCTGGGCGCCACCGACACCATCTCGCGGCCGCTTCAGCCCGAGGACATCCTGCAGCGCATCCGCGCAGCCTTCCCCGACACCGCCGTCTATGACGCGACCGATCGCGGCAAGACGCTCAACCGCGGCGTCGAGGCTGCGCATGCGGTGCTGAAGAAGATGTTCGAGAAGCTGCCGCTCGGCGTGCCTCTCACCTTCGACGACGTCATCGCCGCCGAGAGCAAGATCCTGAAGGCGATCAAGCACTCCTCGCTGCGCGAGTGGCTCACCACGGTGGGCTGCCACCATGTCGGCAGCTATCGGCACTGCCTGTTCGTGACCGGATTTGCGGTCTCCTTTGCCCAGCATCTCGGCATGCGCGAGGACGACCAGCGCCGGCTGACTCGTGCCGCGCTGCTGCACGACGTCGGCAAGGCCTTCGTTCCCTCCGCGCTGCTCGACAAGCCCGGCAAGCTCACCGACGAGGAGATGGCCGAAGTCCGCCAGCATCCGCGCCGCGGCTATGACGCGCTCGCAGCTCAAGGCGGCTTCCCGCCGGAGATGCTGGACGTTGTGCTGCATCACCACGAATTCCTCGACGGCTCCGGCTATCCCAACAATCTCTCGTCGAACCAGATCAGCGATATCGTGCGGGTCACGACCATCGTCGACATCTACGCGGCACTCGTGGAGAAGCGCGCCTATCGCATGCCCTTCACCCACTCGCGCGCGTTCACGATGATGGAAGGCATGAGCGGCAAGCTGGACCAGCAGCTATTGCAGGCGTTCCGCCCGGTGGCGCTGGGGTCGTTCTGAGCTCCCGTGTCGTAGCCGTAGGGTGGGTTAGCGTAGCGTAACCCACCATGCTTCCACATTTGCCGGACGAAGCTGGTGGGTTACGCCTTCGGCTAACCCACCCTACTTTACGCCTCACCCCACCATCTTCCTCAGCTCCGCCTTCGCCACCTTCTCCAGCGTCGAGCGCGGCATGTCGTCGACAAAGCGGATCTCGCGCGGCACCTTGAAATCGGCGAGGCTCTTGCGGCAGGCAGCCATCACGTTGTCATGCAGATCGGGCCGCGCAGCGGTGACGCCGCCCTGCGGGATGATGAAGACGACCGGCACCTCGTCCAGCATCGGATGCGTCTTCGCCACCACGGCGGCCTCGCGCACGCCGGGGACCATTGCGATCACCTGCTCGATCTCGGACGCCGCGACGTTCTCGCCGCCGACCTTGAGCATGTCCTTGCTGCGATCCCCGAAGCGAATATAGCCGTTCTCCAGCCGCACCACGCGATCACCGGTGAGGAAGAAGCCGTGCTCGTCAAAGCTCTCGCGCGTCGCCTTCTCGTTGTGCAGATATTCGGCGAACAACGACAGGCCGATAATGCCCTTGATCGAGAGGTTGCCGGTGTCGCCGACCTCGGTCGCCCGTCCGTCATCGTCGGTGATGCGGATCTGGTATTCGCTCGCGGCGCGGCCGATCGACATCGGGATGTTGGGCTGGTCGATCTCGCCGACGATGCCGTGGGTGATGGTCTCTGTCATGCCCCACCAGCCGATGATCTTGACGCCGAAGGCGGCGAAGGCCGGCGGTTCGTTGATCGCGGTGCCCCACAGACGGAATTTGTGATCGGGCGGGACCTCCTGCTCGAGCAGTGCCTTCATGCAGAACGGGATCGTCGAGGTCCAGGTCGACCCGTGCTCGCGCGCGGCGCGCCAGAACCGGCTGGCGGAAAAGCGCGGCTGGATCACGCAGGTGGCACCGACCCATAGCGTCGCCAGCATCGAATAGGCCAGCGCGTTGGTGTGGAACAGCGGCAGATAGGCCTGATGCACGTCGCTTGCGTGCAGGTCCTCGTGCGCGGCGTTGATCTTGGCGCCCCACAGTGCGTTGGCGTGGGTCCACAGCACCGCCTTGGGGCGCGATGTCGTGCCCGAGGTGTATTGCACGCTGCACGGCGCGAGCGGATCGGTCGCACGCCTGGGACGGTCGGCGCTGTCGGCGAACAGCGATTCGAAACTATCGCCGCGCGAGCTCGCTTGCGCGGGCGCCGCGCCCGCATCGTGCGAGGTCACCGCTATCCAGCGGATGTTGCGGCAGTTCTGCGCGACGATCTCGGCATAGGCCGGCTGCGTGATCGCGGCGACTGCGCCGCAATGATCGGCAAAATAGTCGAGCTCGGCCGGCGCCGAGCGCGTGTTGGTGGTCACCGCGATGGCGCCGAGTTCGACACAGGCGAACCAGGCCAGCAGCGCCTCCATGCAATTGTCGAGGTGAATGAGCACATACTCGCCCGGCTTGACGCCGCGCTTCGCCAGTCCCGCCGCGAGCGCGCCGACCCGCTCGTGAAACTCGCCATAGCTCCAGCGCCGCGCGGGCGCGTCGAACGGCGCCCAGATCAGGAACGGATGCGAGTTGCGCACTTCGGCCCGCATCTTCAGCAGCCAGGGCACGTCGAGCCCGTCGAATGGGCCGACGATTCCGGCGGCGGCTTGCGAATTCGGCATATGTCCTCCCGTGCAGCCTGCATCTTGCTCGCGGCTGCGTTTTGATGATTGCGTCTTCCTGCTCTTTCGGCCGTCTTGCGAGCGTAGCGAAGCAATCCAGAATCCCTCCCCGGAGAGAGTCTGGATTGCTTCGTCGCAAGGGCTCCTTGCAATGACGGTGCGTGGGGCAGGCGGCTTGGCCTTACCGGCCGCCGTCCTCGTATGACGAAATTTCGATCAGGCTGCCATCCGGAACCCTGCAATAGACCGAGCGCAGCGTGCCGCGGGCGCCCTGCTTGAGAACCGGGCCTTGTTCGATCGCGACGCCATGTGCCTTCAAATGCGTCACCACCTCGTCGGGGCTTGCTGAGGTGAGGAAGCACAGATCCTCGCTGCCGGCGGTCTGGTGGTCCGCGGTGAACCACACCACCTTGTCGGCATCGCGCGGCCGGACGTTGATCTTCTGGTTACCGAATTGAAGAGAAGTCCGCGGCGCTTTGCCGCCGCCGGGGTCGAACACCTTGACTTCCATGCCGAGAATCTTGCCGTACCACTCGGCGGTCACTGCGACGTCCGCGACATTGATCACGAGATGATCGAGGGCTTCGACCTTGATCGCCATGCCTTATCCTTTCGTCGTGATGCGCCCCGTGCACTTTCCGCCTGCGGCAAGCTTTGTTACAACCGCGCCGACGCCATTTTCAAGCTATCTGGCTTCAAGAACAACACGTTGGGAGAACCCTTGAAATGATCACTCGCCGTACCGCGCTGAGCCTGCTCGCCGCCAGTCCGCTTGCAGCCAGCCCGCTGTCGAAGGCCCTTGCCGCCGATTACCCGACCCACCCGGTGAAATGGGTGGTCGGCTATCCGCCGGGCGGGGCCACCGACATCCTGGCGCGGCTGATCGGTCAGCGGCTGTCGGAGAAGTTCGGCCAGCAATTCGTGATCGAGAACAAGCCGGGTGCCGGCAACAATATCGCGACCGAATCGGTCGTCAACGCCGAGCCCGACGGCTACACGTTGCAACTGGTCAATCCGGCCAATTACATCAACGCCTCGCTCTACACCAACCTGAAGTTCAACTTCGTGCGCGACATCGCGCCGGTCGCCTCGTTCCAGCGCGTGCCGAACGTGATGACCGTCAACAAGGACGTGCCGGCCAAGACCGTCGCCGAGTTCATCGACTACGTGAAGGCCAATCCCGGCAAGGTCAACATGGCCTCCTCGGGCAACGGCACCTCGGTGCATCTGTCCGGCGAGATGTTCATGGCGCTGACGGGCTGCAAGATGCAGCACGTGCCCTATCGCGGCGCCGCGCCCGCGATCACCGACATGCTCGGCGGCCAGGTGCAGGTGATCTTCGACAACATGCCCTCGATCATCCAGCACATCCGGTCCGGCTCGCTCCGTGCCATCGGCGTCACCACGGCGGAGCGCTCGCCGCAGCTGCCCGACGTGCCGGCGATCGGCGAGACCGTGAAGGATTACGAGGCGAGCGCGCTGTTCGGCATGGGGGCACCGAAGAACACGCCCAAGGAGATCGTTGCCAAGCTCAACAGCGAGATCAACACGCTGATAAAGGAGCCGGATATGGCCAAACGCCTGGTCGAGCTCGGCGGCGAGCCGCGGGCACAGACGCCCGAGGCGTTCGGCGAGGAGATCAAGGCCGAGACCGAGAAATGGAAGAAGGTCGTCGAGTTCGCCGGCCTGAAGGTCGAGTAGCGATCTTGTGATGTCCGTGATTGGAGCCCTGCCCGTTCGGCAGGGCTTTTTTCTTGCGTATCAAGGTTTCTTGCGTGTCAGCGCCAGTCGATCTGGAATAAAACGGCGTGGCGAAACCTGATGTTATATGGCGCGTATCTCGCGCTATGAGGAGAGGAGTTGGGATCATGCGCAAGACGCAATTGGCACTGCTGGGCCTCGGCGCGACACTCCTTGCCGGCTTCTCCGCCGTCACGCCGGCAGCGGCGCACGACTATCCCTGGTGTGCCCAGGGCGGCGGGTACGAGTATCCCGGCGATTGCACCTACAGCACCTATGGACAATGTCAGGCCAGTGTGTCGGGCCGGCTCATGGCCTGCGGGCCCAACCCGCTCGTCGCCTACGGTCAATCGTCCCTGCCGCAACCGCGGCAGTCGCGGCGCACGCGGCCCGTGGCGCCGTATTAAGGAACTCTCGGTTTGACTGGTAGCCCGGATCGCGTTCGCGCCATCCGCGGCCGCGCAGACGCCGCCTGCCTTGCCGCTACCGCTTCGCCTCAGCCTGCTCCGTGCCGTTGCACGAGATCAGCATCGTATACGGCCGCGCGTTGCCAGCGATGTCGGTGGTCTTGATCTCGCCCTTCGGCTCGGCAGTCTGGTAGGGCACCACGGAGTTGTCGAGGAAGTCGCGCAGCGCGCCGGTCTTGATCGCGAAGTTGATGTTCTCGGGGATGTTGCCGGTCGCAGCGGCGATGCGCAATGCGGGGATCTTTGCGGTAACCACGCCCACGATCTGCCCGGTGGTGTCGAACAGCGGGCCGCCGCTATTGCCGGGCTGCACCGGCGCGCTGATTTGCAGGAAACGCGAATCGTTGCGCAAGCCGCTGAGCGAGCTCACGATCCCGGTCGTCACGGTGAAGTCCGAGGTCAGCAATCCATGGAACGGAAAGCCGATCGCGACGACGGAATCGCCGGAGCGGATCGAGCGGTCGCGGATCCGGGCGAACTCCTTGAAAGTGGTCGTCGACGGCGCCTGCAGCAACGCGAGATCGTTGTTGGCGTCGCTCGACACCAGGCGCAAAACCATCCCGGCTTCGCCCGTGAGATTGCCTTTGATGTCGCCGACGCAGCCATTGATCACATGGTTATTGGTGACGACGTGTCCGCTGGCACTCACGACAAAGCCGGTGCCGCTCTTGGCTTTGGCGGACTTGCTGGCCGGCGGTGATGCTTGCTTGTCGGGCGCCTGCGGCTTTGCCGCGATCTTCGTAAAGTCTCCGGCCTTGTCCAGCCCGTCGGCTTTCACCTTGGTGACGCAATTGGCCAGTGCAGCAATCACGGGCCCGGCCGAGGTCAGGTCGAAATTCAGGACGGTGCGGCCGCTCGTCGCGACCATGAGGCTCGCCTTCTGAAACGTTCCTACCACGTTCGCAGGCATGACGGAGCTGAGCATGTTCGTCTGGTTGGCCGTGGCGAACAGTCTGGCCTGCTCCTGTCCGTCAAAGATGACGTCGATCGCGGTGTTCTCGCCCTTGGTGAAGCGGTAGCTGGGACTAGCAAAGCTCAATATCCACGAGCCCCCCGTATTCTGGCCGACCACGAGAATGACGCCGTTGGCATAAGGCGCCGTCGCGGCACAATGCGAGAAGGCTCCTGTTTCGTCATTGCTGAACGCGCCGCCGACCCAGTTGCCGATTTTGACGCTGCCGAACGGCCCGGCCGCATGCGCTGCGATGACGACGCTCAGCTGCAATAAAGACGCAACGATGAATGATTTAAGCCACATACTTTTCCCCCAGAACGCATTCGCGTGCATCTTATCTGTGGGAGGAGGTGTCGCGCAACCGACAGTTGTCTGGCGAGGGGCCAGTATTAAGAGACGACGTTCGGGCTTGCCTTTACTTTGCGATCCGATATACTTTGCGGTACAAAGCACCGGCATTGATAGTCTCGGCAAGTATGGGCGGTACGAGGTTTTGGCGTTGCCAATGCGCGATCTCGACAAGGCACTGGCCGACATTGTGGCGATCCGCAGCCAGATTGCGGCCGGCACGGCATTCCGCGGCTACGGCCCGGCGACGATGGCTGCGACCGGCGCGGTCGCGCTTCTCACCGCGATCCTGCAATTCTGGCTGCTCAGCGATCCCACCGGCGAGCCGCTCGGCTTCTTCTTCGGCTGGTTCATTGCCGCCGCACTCTCCGGCCTGATCATCGGCATCGAGATGCGCGCGCGTTCGCGCCGCCATCATTCGGGACTCGCCGATGCCATGATCCACCAGGCCGTCGAGCAGTTCCTGCCCGCAGGCGTTGCCGGTGTGCTGCTTGCGGTGGTGATGTGGAAGTTCGCGGGCGAAACGCTGTGGCTGCTGCCAGGCTTGTGGCAGATCCTGGTGTCGCTCGGCATTTTCGCCTCGGTCCGCTCGCTGCCGCGCACCGTGGCGCTCGCCGGCGCATGGTATTTCATGTCCGGTTTTGCGGTGGTGGTGCTCGCGAGCCAAACCCATACGCTGTCGCCATGGACCATGGGCCTGCCCTTCGTAATCGGGCAGTCGGTGATGGCGGGCATTCTGCATTTCGCATCCGGAGACCATGATGTCGAAGACTGATAGCGCACCCTTCTCGTATGAAGGACTGGACCGCGTGATCCACGAGAAGGCGAGGCTCGGACTTCTGACCTCGCTGATGGCGCATCCGAAGGGTCTGGCGTTCGCCGATCTCAAGCAGCTCTGCGGCCTCACCGACGGCAATCTCAGCCGACATCTCGCCGTGCTCCAGGAAGCCGGCCTCGTCGAGGTGACCAAGGGCTATGAGGGCAATCGCCCGCACACGACCTGCCGCCTGACCAAGGCCGGCCGCCGCCGCTTCCTCGACTATCTCGCCGTGCTCGAACGCCTGGTGCGCGACGCCGCCAAGGCTGCCGGCCGCGAAGCGGCACCGCTCGGCCGCCTCGGTATCGTCTCGACCTGATCCTCCCCCTTTTTTGACCGGAGACTTTGCAATGCAAAGTGACCTTGTGTTCCGCAACGAGAAGCTTCACGTCGGCATCATCATGGACGGCAACGGCAGATGGGCGACGCGGCGCGGCCTGTCGCGCCTGCGCGGCCATGAGGCCGGCGTCGAGACGATCCGCCGCATCGTCGAAGCCGCGCCCAAGCAGGGCATCGGCACGCTGACGCTCTACGCCTTCTCCACCGACAATTGGCGGAGGCCGAAGGCCGAGGTCGCCGCGCTGATGACGCTTCTGCGCTTCTATCTCGCCAACGAGGTGCAGAGCCTGGTCAAGAACGGCGTTCGCCTCACCGTGATCGGCCGTCGCGACCGCTTGCCCGACGGCATTGCCAATGCGATTTCGCGTGCGGAAGATGCCACCGCGCACGGAAGCTCGCTTCATTTGCGCATCGCCGTCGACTATTCCGCGCGCGATGCCATCCTCAACGCGGCGGCAAAGGCGGCGGCGCTGACGAGTCTCACCCGCGAGGCGTTTTCGCAGCTCGTCACCGGCGAGGCGGGTTTGCGCGACGTCGACCTCATCATCCGCACCTCGGGTGAGAAACGGCTGTCGGACTTCCTGCTCTGGGAAGGTGCCTATGCCGAGCTGCACTTCACCGAGCGGATGTGGCCCGAATTCGACGCGGGCGATCTCGCCGCGGCCCTGGCCTCCTTCCACGGCCGCGAGCGTCGCTTCGGCGGCCTGCAGGCGATCGTGCCGGAGGAGGTGCCTTCACTCTCTCGCGTGTGACGCTCGGCACCGAGGAACGAACTGTTCGTTTTCGGCCGCAAGATTGGCAGCAATGTCCAAGCGGTCAGCGCGTGGTCTCGGCTAGGTGTGCATTCGATGCAACCTGCCGAGAGCCTCGCGCATGTTACGCTTATTGCTGGATGCCATTGTCGAGTCCGCCGAAGCGAACGCCACGGTCCGTATCAGGCCGGCCAGCGCGTTCGATGTCGAGGGCCTCTCGATCTATTTCACGAGCCTCTCCACGACATCGCGCAACAAGCGCTTCATGGGCGCGCGCGCGGACTTTGCAATGGTCGCGGCCGAATGCGTCGCCAGGATTAGCCATCCCGGTCATTTCACCCTGCTCGCCGAGATCAGGCAGGAAGGGCAAGGCACGATCATCGGCGAAACCAGATACGCCTACGATGTGGCTGCACGGCATGGTGATTTCGCCATCTCCGTTGCCGATGTCTTTCAGCGCAAGGGCGTCGGCCTCCGCATGATGACAGCCATGGAGAGGCACGCGAGCGATCTCGGTCACGAGATGATTGCGGCCGAGACCGCGCGTGTGAACGCGGAGATGCGCGGCCTTGCGACGAAGGCAGGGTTCGAGGACACTGGTCTCGGAGACTGGCAGTCGGTCCATCTCGCGAAGCGTCTGTCGCGGGTGCGGGGCTTGCCACAAATTTGAGCAAGCGCACGACGCCGATCGTGCCCTAGTATCTCCCTGCGAGGGGAGCTTTGGTCGGATGCGCGCAGTTCTGGATTATTGCACCGGTGGGACGGAGCGGCAGGTTGCAGCCGGCACGCTTATCGTCGCCGAAGGCGGCACCACCGGTCATCTCTATGTGCTGATGCAGGGCAAGCTCGAAGTGCTCAAGGGCGAGATGGTGGTCGCCACGGTGGCCGAGCCCGGCGCGGTGCTGGGCGAAATGTCGGTGCTGCTGGGGCAGCCGCACACTGCGACCGTACGGGCCTGCTCCGACTCCGTCGTCTACGAATTCGAGGATGCCGCCTCGTTCCTCAAGCAGGAGGCGGGCGTGGCGCTTCTGATCGCCAAGATGCTGGCGCAGCGGCTCAATGTCGCCAACACCTATCTCGCCGATCTCAAGCAGCAATATGCCGGCCATGGCACCCATCTGGCCATGGTCGGCGAGGTGCTCCAGAGCATGATCAACCTGCCACCGCTCGAGGTCTCGCCAGGCTCGGATCGGCAATCCGATCCAAGAATGTGAGCCAGTCGGGCGGCGCCTCGATCGGAGCGGCGGGCCGCTTTAGCGGCGCGCCAAGATCGATCCATTGCGCCTCGCCGGCCGCAAGCCAGAACGCCCTGTCCGCATCGAGGTCCAGCACGATATACGTTGGCGGTCGGCCCGGCTGCAGGCCCGCGTTGAACACCCAGGTCTGGCCGAGCCGGTCGAACCACGAACCATCGGTAATGAACGGCGATTGATGCACATGCCCCGAGATCACCATCGAGGGCTGATACTGCATGATCCATTGCACCAGCTCGACGTCGCCGAAGAAGCGTTTGCCGCCCCAGCTCGTCGGTGAATCCGCCGGCGGCGCATGATGGATCCAGATCCAGCGCCGTGGCCGGCCGGCCGCGGCCGCGCCGAGCTGCGCGACGAGGCGTTGCTTGACTAGAGGCCCATCCCACCATGGGCACACCGTGAACAGCGTGTCGCCGACGGTGAGGCCGCCGCCGTCGCAGGCAATGCCCAACTCGCGCACCTCCGAGATCCAGCGCGAGATCTTTTCGCCTTCCGCATTGCGCTCGTCGAGATCGTGATTGCCGGAGCAGAGGATCACGCGGGTCTTCGCTGCGAGCAGCGCGAGGTACTTCTTCACCACCACGATCTGCGCGCGAAAATCCACCATCGAGCCGATGTCGAGCGCATCGCCGGCGAAGATCACGAGGTCGAATTGCGGAGCGGCGCTGACGAGCCAGTCGAGCTGAGGCAGCGAATAGTGCAGGTCGGCCACGACCAGACAGCGCATTGGAAATCCAGGGGTGAGACGTCGAAAATGCTCGGGATTGCAAAATATCTGAACGCAAGAAGCAGACCAGCCGCATCTCTCGCCAATTCAATGCGAGCAGTATGCTGCGGCGCATCCGCGGGTGCAAGCATCGAAGCGTCGCCGGACTGGACCGGATCATCGAATTCTGATGTCGTGGCGCATCCTCAACGGCTCGTGTCCCCAACAGCTCGTCTCCCCAAAGCTCGTCTCCCCATGACCTCCTTCAAGACCATTCGTGCCCGCGCCGAAAAACGCAAGGGCGGGCTCAAGGCGCTGGAAAAGCTGATGCCCGAAAAGCCCGACCTGAAGGGCCTCGCCAAACGCGGCGACGACCGCATACTCGCAGAGATGACGAAGCGTGTGTTTTGCGCGGGCTTTGCCTGGAGCGTGATCGAGACGAAATGGGACGGGTTTGAAGACGCCTTCCTGCGCTTCCAGCCGGCCAAGCTCACCTTCCAGCCGGAGGATTATTGGGAGGGCCTGCTGCGCGACGTGCGCATCGTGCGCAACGGTGCCAAGATCATGTCGGTGCGCGACAACGCAGCCTTCGTCCAGGAGATCGCAAGGGAGCACGGCAGCTTCGGCAGGTTTCTGGCGAAGTGGCCGCCATCCGACCAGATCGGCCTGCTCGATCTCCTGAGCAAGCGCGGCAGCCGGTTGGGTGGCAATACCGGCCAGATGCTGCTGCGGTTCGTCGGCTGGGACGGCTTTGTGACGTCCAGGGACGTCGTGGCCTGCCTGCGCGATGCCGGTCTCGACATCGCCGAAGAGGTCAAGTCGAAAGGCGATCTGGCAAAAGTGCAGGCGCAGTTCAATGCCTGGGCCGAGGAGACCGGGCTCCCCTACACATATCTGTCACGCATCTGCGCGCTGTCCGTCGGCGAGAACAGAAGCGAGTAGCGAATTCGGCTCTTGGAATTTGGCTCTTGGATTCGGCTCTGGGGATGCCGAATCATGTGCGTCCTGTGGCGATCTCGTGCCGCAAGCGCGGCAGGGCGCAACCCGTGATCACGAAATGCATTTTTCGGGAACATTTGTGCGGAGCACCTGTTCGGGAGATAGGCCAGGCGAACATCGGCGCAGGGAACGCCCGGTCTGGCTCAGCTCAATGAAACCGACGTGACAGAAACGGAGCAGCTCATGAAGCTCACATCCGAACAGGTGAAGCAGACCGTCAACCAGCTCGGCGCTCAGGTGCTGCCCGACGAGCATCCCGCCATGCCGCAGCTCAACAGCATGTTCGGCGAACACACTTTCTTCGTCGATGAGACAGGGCTGAAGGTCGTCGAGCCCACGGCGCCCCCCGGCACCGAGCGCCAGAGCGGCGAAGTCGTCAGCCTCGCCGATTGGGGCGATTCCGAGCTGACACGCCTGATGGCGCACGAGCCCGAGCCGACCGGCGTGATCGTCGTGTTCGAGCACGTGAGGCATTGATCGGGCCCAGGGGATCGACCTTCGGTGGCGAGTCTGAAAACCCGCCACCGTAGATTCGCGTGGCGAGCGCGCTCTACGTGGCTGTCTGCGTCCGCGGAAAGCCCGTCAGTTTGGTTCAGATGCCGAGAGTCAGTTGCGGCGGCTCCGCATCGTTCCCGGCCTGGAGGGAAGACAGCGAGACTCCTAGGAGCCTGACGCTCTTCGGCAGCGGCATCTCGCCTTCGAGCAGACCGCAAGCCAGCCGCTCAAGATCGTCCCGGCCTGCAACCGGCGAAAGAGCGGACCTGCTGCGCGTGATGATCTCGAAATCGGCAAACTTGATCTTCAAGGTGACGGTGCGGCCGCGGCTGCCCGTCGCCTCGCAATGGCGCCACACCTTGTCGACGAGCGGCTTGAGCTCGGCGACCAGCGTGTCGAATTCGGTGAGATCGCTTGAGAACGTGGTCTCCGCGCCGATGGACTTGCGGACCCGGTTGGCCCGGACCGGCCGTTCGTCGACACCGCGCGAGATCCAGTAGTAATAGGCGCCCGACTTGCCGAAATTCGCATTCATGAACTCCAGCGTCTGACGACGAATATCGAGACCGGTGAACATGCCGAGCGCGTTCATCTTCGCGCCCGTGGCCGGGCCTATCCCATGGAATTTGCCGACGGGCAGCGTCTCGACGAAGGCGGGTCCCATCTCCGGTGAGATCACGAACTGACCGTTGGGCTTGCGATGATCGGAGGCGAGCTTGGCCAGGAACTTGTTGTAGGAGATGCCGGCCGACGCGTTGAGACCCGTCTCGGCCTTGATCCTCTCGCGGATCTTGAGTGCAATGTCGCGTGCCAGCGGAATGCCTTGCAGGTTTTCGGTCACGTCGAGATAGGCCTCGTCGAGCGACAACGGCTCGATGATCGGAGTATGCTCCGCGAAGATGTCGCGGATCTGCCTGGAGATCGCCTTGTAGACCTCGAAGCGCGGCTTGACGAAGATCAGATCGGGACATTGTCGCTTCGCCGTCACGGACGGCATGGCGGAGCGAACGCCGAACTCGCGGGCCTCATAGCTGGCGGCGGCGACGACGCCACGTTCCGCGGAGCCTCCGACCGCGACCGGCTTTCCGCGCAGCTCCGGATGATCGCGTTGTTCCACGGACGCGTAGAAGGCATCCATGTCGATATGGATGATCTTGCGGATGGGCGAGGCCTCGCCGGCCACCGTGTCGGATTCGCTCATGGCAAGATGATACAATTGAGCGGCGCGAAGCGCGAGGTGATGTGTGATTCACCGAGCAATCTCAGGCTTGTGAGTAGCAAGCATGGGCATGCGATCTAATATGGGGTCGCGGAGGACAGCCCATGCAATACAGCTCCGAACTCATTCGAACGATGCGTCAGGCGCTGGAGGCCGTGATGGCCAGCGTGCCGCCCGATCAGTCGGTGTTCGGCCTGAAGGCGGCCGTCGCCGAATGCATCCTGAAGGCCGCTGCACACGGTCAGACGTCGTACGACGGACTGGTCACGTCAGCTTCCGACCAGGTCCAGGCGATCATCTCGATGCTGAATTGAGCGTGGGCTTGCGCTGAGCAGGCGATGATTCCGGCTTGCATTGGAAGAGACTGGCGCACCCGACACGATTCGAACGTGTGACCTTTGCCTTCGGAGGGCAACGCTCTATCCAGCTGAGCTACGGGTGCAACGAGGGTTCATTTAGCCGATTGGCGAGGGGCGGGCAACCGCTTCCGCCGTCTCCTGCCAGGCTGATTTGGGCTAGGCTGTTTTACGGCCCACGCGACCAGGAACCGGCACGCCGTCCCGCCCGAGCTTGGCGAACTCGGCGAGCAGCCGTTCGGAGCTCATGACGCGGTTGCGGCCGAGCCGTTTGGCGGCATAGAGCGCCTCGTCGGCCGCGGCCAGCAGGCGGTCGGGGCTGCCGTCGGTTTCGTCCGGAATGTGGCTGGCGACGCCGACACTCAGGGTGACGTGGTCGCCGGCCCCGATGGCGCCATGGGTGACCCGCAAGGCCATCACGGCGCAGCGGATCTCGTCGGCGACGACGCACGCGGCATCGCAATCCATGTCCGGCAGGATCAACGCGAATTCCTCGCCGCCATAGCGGCTGGCGAGATCGAGCGGGCGCACGGCATGCCGGCTGACGACGGACGCGACCGCGCGCAGGCACTCGTCGCCGCTCTGGTGGCCGTGGCGATCGTTGAACAGCTTGAAATGATCGACATCGACGAACAGCAGCGCCACCGGCTTCTGCGTCCGCTGGGCGCGGGCCTATTCTCTCATCAGCATCTGGTCGAACGCGCGGCGGTTCGACAGGCCGGTCAGCCCGTCCTTGCTGGCAAGCTCCTTCAGGGCCATCTCGGCGCGCTTCTGGTCGGTAAGGTCGCGCAAAGTCTCCACCACCGCGATCAGGTGGCCGGCCTCGTCGTGGATGGGGCCGGCGTCGATCGCGAGATAGAGCTGGCTGCCGAGCTTCGGCATCACGCACCAGTTCTCGGCGCTGAAGCCGAGCCCGTTATGGCCGCGCGCGGCATATTCCGAATAGAACTCCGGCAGCTGCTCCGGGCGGTCGAGCGCGACGAGGTCGGCAAGGCAAGGGCGCCTGGTCTCGTAGAAGGCCTGCCAGTGCCTATTGGTGCCGATCACCTCGGAGGCGGCGACGCCGGTCAGCCGCTCGCAGGCTCTGTTCCAGATCACGACGCGGCGTTTCGGGTCGACCACGAACGTCGGCACCACCAGATGCTGCATCAGCCGCACGGCATAGGAATCTGCAACGTCGACCGTCTTGGCTGACGTTTTCCCCGGCTTCGCCATGTCAGGCCACCGCCGCCACCGGCAAGGCATGGTTTGGGCCGAACAGCTTTCGCACTTCGCTGGCCGGCTTCGGTCTGCTGAAGAGATAACCCTGCATCTCCGTGCAGCCGAGCGCACGCAGCATCTCGCGCTGCGCCTCGGTCTCGACGCCCTCTGCGACCGTGGTCATGTTGCTGGCGGCGGCGATGTTCACCACCGCCTGCACGATCACGGGCGCGCCGCTCGTCTCGGCGATATCAGCGACGAAGCAGCGGTCGATCTTGATCTTGTCGAAAGGGAAGCGCTTGAGATAGCTGAGCGAGGAGTAGCCGGTGCCGAAATCGTCGAGCGCGATGCGCACGCCGATGGCGCGGAGCTGGTGCAGGATCGAGAGCGCCGCCTCGTCGTCGCGGATCAGCACGGCCTCGGTGATCTCTAGCTCGAGCCGGCACGGGGCAAGTCCGGAATCGGCGAGGGCGCCGGCGATCCGCAGTGCCAGCGTCTCGCATTTGAGCTGTACCGGCGAGACGTTGACCGCGACACGCACATGCGCCGGCCAGGTCGCGGCCTCGTTGCAGGCCATGCGCAACACCCAGTCGCCGAGCTCGTTGATCAGGCCGGTGTCCTCGGCAATCGGGATGAACTCCGCCGGCGACACCATGCCGCGCTGGGGATGCCGCCAGCGCAGCAGCGCCTCGCACCCCGAGACCTCGTTGGTGCGCAGGTCGACCAGCGGCTGATAGTGGATCTCGAAACCGCCGTTCACCAGGGCTTGGCGCAGATCCTGCTCCAGGCTCAGGCGCGCCTTGGCGCTCGCATCCATTTCCGGCTCGAAGAAACGGTGAGTGCGGCGTCCTTCGGCCTTGGCGCCGTACATCGCGAGATCAGCATTCTTGATGAGCTGGTCGAGATCGGTGCCGTCCTGCGGCGCCATCGCGATGCCAATGCTGGCGTCGGTGGAGAGCTGATGGCCGAAGCAATGATAGGGCCGGCGGATCGCCTCGAAGATCCGCGTCACGAATGACACCACGTCGGCGGATGATTTGATCCCGGTCTGGATCACCGCGAATTCGTCGCCGCCGAGCCGCGCGATCAGGTCGCCCGGTCCGAGGCAGCTGCGGATGCGGGCCGCGATTCCCTTCAACAGCTCGTCGCCGACGTGATGACCGAGCGAATCGTTGATGCCCTTGAACTCGTCGACGTCGATATAGAGCAGCGCAAACTGGCTGCCGCCGCCGACCTTCTCCAGTTCGCGCTCGATCTGCTCGCGGAACAGCGCCCGGTTGGGCAGGTCGGTCAGCGCATCGTAATGCGCCATATGCGCGATCTTCTCGTCGGCGCGCCGCCGTTCGGTGACATCTTCGACGACGTTGATGAGGTAACGCGGCTCGCCGGATTCGTCGCGGATTCCGATCCGGGTCGAGGTGATGTAGCGCATCCCCTTGGCCTGGCTCTGCCAGGCATGCTCGTCCTTGAATAATCTCTCGCCCGACTTCAGCGCCTTGCTGTCATCGTCGGTGACTACTCGGGCGGAGGCATCCGGGTATATGTCGAAGGGAGTCTTGCCAACGATGTTTTCACTCGATTGGCCGAATTGCTCTTCGGCGGTCCGGTTGACCAGCAGATATTGCCGCGTTTGAGCATCCTTCACGGTGATCTGCGACGGGATGTGGTCGATGATCTCGCGCAGGAACATGTAGTTGCGGTCGCGTTCCTGCTCCAGCTTGCGCCGCTCGGTGATGTCTTCGATCGTGGCCACCCATCCGCCCTGCGCGAGCGGAGTGTTGATGACCTGGAAAGCTCGGCCACTCGGCAAGTGATGGCTTCTCGTGGAGACCGTGCCCTCCGCGACGATCCTCATGACGTCGGCGCAAAATGCCTCGACATCGCCTTCGAACGCGCCGCGCTCCTTGCGGTGATACATCGCCTCGCGGATGTGACAGCCGGGCTTGATGACATCGTGAGAGAGGCCGAACATGTCGGCGTAGCGGCGGTTGCAGGTGACGATGTATCCGGCGGCATCGTACAGGATCAACCCTTGCGACATGTTGTTCAAGGCGGTGTCGAGCCGCCCGCGCTCCGCTTCCAGCCGTTGCTGCGCCTCACGGTTCTGCCGGTTGATCTGGCGAACGATCAGGAACAGGATCAGCGCAATCACGGTGGCCGAAAGCGCAGCGGTGGTGACCATGAAACCGGTCTGCTGCCGCCAGTCGGCCAGCGCGGCTCTCGTGGTGTTGGTCGCGACGATGACCAGCGGGAAGTGCGACAGCGAGGCCCCGGAGCCGAGGCGCTCGTCGCCGTCGATCGGGCCCCTGACGCGCAGGGTGTGCCGGCCACCTTCGGCCAGCATCTTGCGCATCAGCGGTGCGTCCTTGAAGTCCCTGCCGATCAGCTCTTCGACATGCGGGTAACGCGACAGCATCTTGCCATTGCGGTCGAACAGCGAGATCGCCGTGCCCTCCGCAAGCGCAACGGACGCGAAATAGTTCTGGTAGCTGTCCGGATCGATCCGGCGGACCATCGTGCCGAAGAAGCTGCCGTCCGCGCCGCTCAGCCGACGCGCGACAATCGTGGTCCATTTTCCGATGATGAAGCTGCGGACCGACTCCAGCGCCACCGGTTCGGCCATCGGATTCGATTTGAAGGTCTGAAAATAGGCGCGCGAGGAGATGTTGATCTTGGGGAGCGGCTGGGGCCGCGACCAGTTGATCAGTTCGCCGTCGGCATCGTAGATCGCGATGTCGCCGAGGTAAGACACCGGGCCGATCTTGCTCCGCAGCATCTGGTTCGTCGCGGGTCCGGACATGCGCTCGCGGAACATCGCGGCCGAACTGATCTCCGGCAGATTCATCTGCCCGATCACATCGGCGGCGACGATGTCGGAATCTTCAAATTGCTGATCGAAGTGCCGCGCGATCAGCTGCACCGTATTTTCCAGCTCGCGCTCGCGGTTGGTCAGGGTACGTTCGCGAAATTCGCCGACGGCCATGGCGGTCACCGCGAAGATCCCCGCGACCAGCAACACGCCGCACAGGGTGAGCCACAGCACCGGTCCGCGCCGAATGGCTGCCTCCCAGCCGTGCTTCGCGGCTAGGAACATTCCGGCTGCAATTCCTGCAAAGACCTGGCGCATTCCCCCTCCCTGGAGGGACAGGAATACAGCACACAAATGGCGTAAAGCTTAGGAAAGCCAGTTACCTGAGCGTTAATCTCGTTGCGTGATCGCAGTCGTGTCCAGCGAGCCGCCGCGCTGCATCATGAATCGCGCGTTAATGCGAGCTGCCCGCGCTCTTGTCGCTGCCAAGATTACGCAGCCGCCCGACCACGCCCGTCGGAAAGAAGTAGACGCTGGCGATGAAGAGCAGCCCGAGCCACAGCAGCCATCGGTCGGGATGCAACAGTCCGGGCAGCAGCGGCAGGCCGGCTTCCGACGCCGCCTTGGAGGCGACGCCCATCAGCGACTGCAGATAGTTCTGGGCGAGGATGAAGATGGTGGCGCCGATGATCGCGCCGTAGATCGTGCCCATGCCGCCGATCACGACCATCAGCAGGATGTCCAGCATGATCGAGAAGCTGAGCGAGGTATCGGGACCGGCATAGCGCAGCCACAGTGCATTGAGAATGCCGGCGCCGGCGGCGACCAGTGCGGCGATGCAGTTGGCGTAGCTCAGGTGGAAGACGGTGCGGAAGCCGAGCGCCTCGGCGCGGAAGCGATTTTCGCGGATCGCCTGCAGCACGCGCCCGAACGGCGAGTTCACCACCCGCAGCAAAGCGAGGATCATCAGGGCCGAGACGGCGAACACCAGATAGTAGGTCAGGATGCGGCCGTTGACCTCAAACCCCAGCACGTTCTTGGAGATCAGCACCGTGCCGGGCCTGAGCAGCTCGGGCAGCTGAAAGCTGCGTCCGTCCTCGCCGCCGGTCAGCCAGGACAGCTGCGAGGCCAGCACCTGGAAGGCGGATGCGACCGCGAGCGTGATCATGGCAAAGAAGATCGCAGCCACCCGCAGCGAGAACAGCCCGATCGCAAGCGCAAGCAGCGCGGCAAGCGGCAGGCCGACCGCGATGCCGGTTGCAACCGCACCCCAATTCGGGCCCATCCCGTACAGCGCGATCGCGATCGCGTAGCTGCCGATCCCGTAGAACATGGTGTGTGCGAACGACACCGAGCCGGTATAGCCGAGCAGCAGATCGTAGGAGGCGACCAGTGCGGCGAAGACGCAGATCTTGGCCGCGACGTTCAGCGCCTTCGCCCCGGGAAACAGGAACGGCGTCGCCAGCAGCGCCAGGATGATGAGGACGAGAACGAGCGTGAGCACGCGGCTGCGCGGCGGATCGCCTGACAGGATCATCATCGGCTGGTCACCGCATAGAGGCCACGCGGCCGCCACATCAGAATGGCGACCATCAGCAGGATGTTGGAGACGAGGGCGAGCTTCGGCACCAGGAAGCCGCCGTAATTGGCAATCATCGCCACCAGGATCGCGCCGATGAAGCAGCCGCCGATCGAGCCGAGGCCGCCGATGATGACGACGATGAAGATCAAGACGGTGAGGTCGTCGCTCATGGAGGCGTGGACCTGCTCGCGATACAGCGCCCACATCACGCCGCCGAGGCCCGCCAGCGCCGATCCCGTCATGAACACGCCGAGAAACAGACGGCGAATGCGATAGCCGAGCGCCTCGACCATCTCGCGGTTCTCGACGCCGGCGCGGATCAGAAGCCCGAGCTTGGTTCGGTTGAGCACGAGCTGAATCGCGATGAAGACGGCAAGGCCGATCAGCGTCGCCAGCACGCGGTATTTCGCGATCGCGACGTCGCCGAGGATGAAGGAGCCGCGCAGCGACGTCGGCAGCGGCGTCGGGATGATCTGCGGCCCCCACACCGCATAGAGCGTCTGCTCGGCGACGATCAGGCCGCCCGTCGTCATCAGGATCTGCTTCAGATGCTGGCCGTAGACGGGCAGGATCAGCACCCGCTCGACGATCAGGCCGAGCGCGCCGGACACCGCCATCGACAGCAATGCCGCCGGCGCCAGCACCGCGAGGTTCATCCACAGCGAATCCGCCTGGAGTGAGGCCGCGAACGGCGCCAGCACCAGGGTCGCGACATAGGCCCCGACCGCGATGAAGGCGCCATGGCCGAAATTGAGCACGTCCATCAGGCCGAACACGAGCGTGAGTCCGGAGGCCATGATGAAGATCATCATGCCCATCGCGAGGCTCGCGGCCGTCAGCGTCAGCCAGGTGCTGGGCGAGCCGATCAGCGGAATCATCACCAGGGCGACCGCGATCGGCAGCAGGATCGGCGCGATGTCGCGCTTGGGCTTCGGCAGCGGATCGGTTGCGGCGAGCTCGGTCATTGATGCGTCTCCAGGCTCAGGCCGAGCAGTCGCTCCTGCAGCGGCACGTCGGCCGCCAAGGCCGCCATCTCGCCGCGATGGACGATGGTGCCGTTGTCCATCACCAGCACGTCGTCGCCGAGCTCGCGGGCCGCAAAGAAATTCTGCTCGACCATCAGGATGGTAGCGCCCTTGCGCTTGATCTCCTTCAGACACTCGATCAGCGCCATCACGATCGCGGGCGCCAGCCCCTTGGTCGGCTCGTCGATCAGCAGGAGCTTGCGCGGTTCGATGATGGCGCGGGCAATCGACAACATCTGCTTCTGTCCGCCCGAGAGACTTCCCGCGCGCGACAGCCAGAACCGGCGCAGCGCGGGGAAGAAGCCGAAGATCCAGTCGAGCTGGGTGTCGTCGAGCGGCCCGTCGCGCGCCGCCAGCACCAGATTTTCCTTCACCGTGAGATCCGAAAACACCGCCATGCTCTCCGGCACGTAGCCGACGCCGAGCCGCGCGATGTCGGGCGTCGCGCGGCTCTCGATGCGCTCGCCGGCGAGTCTGATCTCGCCGGAGGAGGCCTGCCAGAGGCCCATGATGGTGCGCAACGTCGTGGTCTTGCCGGCGCCGTTGCGGCCGAGCAGCATCGTTGTCTGCCCCTGCGCGACAGCGAGATCGATGCCCTGGAGGATGTGATAGCGGCCGATATGAGTGTGCACACCGGAGAGCCTCAACAGATCGGTCATGCTGCGCTCCCTCCAACTTTATTGGGCGCGACGCCGAGATAGGCTTCCTGCACGATCGGTGATGCGATCACCTCGGCCGGAGGGCCGTCCGCAACAAGCTGCCCGTTATGCAGCACGATGATGCGGTCGGCGAGCGATCGCACCACGTCCATCTTGTGCTCGACGAGGAGGATGATCCTGCTCTTGTCCTGCTTGAGCTGCGCGATCAGGTTCAGCACGACCGGCACCTCGTCGATGCTCATGCCTGCGGTCGGCTCGTCGAACATGAACACCTTTGGTTCGAGCGCCATCATCAGCGCGACCTCGAGCTTGCGTTGGTCGCCATGCGACAGTGCGGTGGCGGCGACGCCGCGGCGGCCGCCGAGCGCGACCTGATCCAGGATCGTATCGGCGCGCGCAATCAGATCACGGCGGACCATCCAGGGCCGCAGCATGTCGTAGTGAGTGCCGTCAGCGGCCTGCACGGCGAGGCGGACGTTTTCCTCCACCGATAGATTCGGAAAGAGGTTTGTGAGCTGGAAGGCGCGCCCCAGGCCCGCGCGCGTCCGCATCGGCGCGGAATGCTGGGTGATGTCGGTGCCGTCGAACAGAATGCTGCCGCTCGATGCGCGGAGCTGGCCAGAGATCAGGTTGAAATAAGTGGTCTTGCCGGCGCCGTTCGGGCCGACGATGGCGGTGAGCTCGCCCGGCCGGAAGCTGCAGGTGACGTTGTTGACCGCGACATGGCCGCCGAAACGGATGGTGAGGTCGCGGGTTTCGAGGGAGAGCGTCATCGAAACTTTCGATCAGGTTTGGTTGGAAGTGTATCCGCGATCACGCTGCGCCCCCTCCCTCGCTTGCGGGGGAGGGCTGGGGAGAGGGTGCCTCCTCAGTCGAGAACCCCCAAGAGGACAGCGCCCTCTCCCGGCCTCCCCCGCAAGCGGGGGAGGTGAAGGAAGAAAGATCAGCGCTTGTTCTTGATCGGAACGTCCATGTCCTCGATCTTCAGCTCGCGCACCGGCTCGAGCACGGCCCAGGCGACATTCGGATCGACCCTGACCTTGAAGTGATACATGCTCTGGAGCGCCTGATGGTCTTCCTTGCGGAACATCATCTTGCCCTTCGGCGTGTCGAACTCCAGGCCTTCCATGGCCGTGATCAGCTTCTCGGTGTCGGTCGACTTCGCCTTGGTGACGGCGGCCACGACAGACATCGCGGCGGCGAAACCGCCCGCGGTGAAGAAGTCCGGCGGCGCGTTGAAGCGCTTCTGGTGTTCGGCGACCAGCCAGTCGTTCACCGGGTTCTTCGGGATCGAATAGAAGTAATAGGTGGCACCTTCCATGCCGGGCAGACCCTTATAGGCGGCGAGCGCCGGCAGGATGTTGCCGCCGGTGGACAGCTCGATGCCGTAGCGCTTCGGATCCATGTCCTGGAGTTTCGCCAGCGGATTGCCGGCGCCGGCCCAGATCACCCAGATCACCTTGCGGCCCGGCTTGTCCTTCAGCGCGTCGAACAGGCGCTGGCCGACCGCGGTGAAGTCGGTGGTCGAGGTCGGGGCATATTCTTCGGCGGCGAGCGTCGCGCCGGTCTTGCCGAGCGCCTCCTTGAAGGCGGCGACGCCGTCGCGGCCGAAGGCGTAGTCCTGCGCCAGCGTTGCGACGGTGACGCCCTGCTTGCCGATCGCGACCGCGTTCGAGATCGCGTCTTGCGACGAGTTGCGCGCCGTGCGGAAGATGTAGCGATTCCACTTCTCGCCGGTAATCTGATCCGCGACCGCGGGCTCCACGATCAGGATCTTCTTGTTCTCCTCGGCGACCGGCAGGATCGCGAGTGCCGCGGCCGACGAGGTCGTGCCGATCGCGATGTCGGCCTTGTCGTCCTGATAGGCTTCCGCGAGCGCGGCCTTGGAGAGATCGGGCTTGCCCTGGTCGTCCTTGGTGATGATGACGATCTTGCGCCCGTCGAGCGTCATGGTGCCCTTGGTGGCGTATTCAAAACCCATCTGCAGGCCGGTCTCGGTCTGCTTGGCATAGGCTTCGAGCGGGCCGGTCTTGCCATAGATCAGCGCGACCTTGAGATCGTCGGCCTGTGCGGAGGTGCCCGCGGCGAGGGCGAGGATGGTGGTTGCCATGACGAGTGATCGACGCACGGTGGTCCCTCCTGATGAAATGCTTTGGTCATAGCGATTTGCACAACCGTGCGGACATTGCAATTCCACCTTCCGGCGGACCACGCGACGGGCATGTGTGACATTGTCCCGGCCCGGCCGCGCCGGATCGCTTCCGCCGAGGAAATCGGCAGATGCAATTGTTGACCTCACCCCCGGAACGGGCTGCTCAGGCTTTGCAAAGTAACCAAAGGCGCGGGGTTACCGCCGGTATCCGTTCGCCCGGGAATAGCCCTGCCGGTTCTGTTGCGTCGAGCGGTTTGTGACACTGGCGCGTGCTTCGCTGGAGATCGGCGTTGCGAGCTTCAGCTCCTCCAGGAAGATCGGCCGGGAGAAATAATAGCCCTGCGCGTAGCGGATCTTGGTCGCAGCCTGCAGGTAGGCGAGCTCCTCGTAGGATTCGATGCCTTCGGCGATCACGGTCATGCCGAGCGCTTCGCTCAGGGATTCGATCGCGCGCAGGATTCCCTGGTTGCGTGGGCGCTTATGGATATCGGTAATGAAGGAGCGGTCGATCTTGATCTCGTCCGCGGTGATGTCGGCCAGCGCCGACAGTGAGGAATAGCCGGTGCCGAAATCGTCGATCGAGATGGCGACGCCGAGCTTGCGGAACATCGGCAGGATCTCGGCCTGGAAATGATTCTTGGCGACGAAGGCGTCTTCCGTAACCTCGATCATGAAGCGCTGCGGAAAGCTGGTGTCGTCGAGCGCCTGGGCAAAGCTGCGCATGAATTCGGGGTTGCCGGCCTGCTTGGCCGCGACGTTGATGCTGATGGTCGCTTCCGCACCGAACGTCTCGTTGATCAGGTCGATCGACTTGACGATCTCGGCGAGCACGAGATGGGTCAGCTCGTCGATCAGCCCGAGTTCGGTGGCAAGATTGATGAACGAGCCCGGCGCCTGGATCACGCCCTCGTCGTCGCGCAGCCGAACCAGGGCCTCGATGCCCTTCACCTCCTGCGTGCGGATGTCGACCTTGGACTGGAAGGCGCAGCAGAAGCGCTTCTCCAGGATGGCCTGCCGCAGCGACTGCTCGATCTTCATCCGCGCCAGGGCCTCGCGCTCCATGCTGGAGTCGAAGAAGGCCGCCGATCCCTTGCCGTCGTTCTTGATGCGGTACATCGCGATGTCGGCGTTCTGGCGCAGTGTCTCGAAGCTGCTTCCGTGATCGGGGTAGAGGCTGATGCCGACCGAGGTTGAGGCGAACACTTCCGAATTGTCGATGAAGAACGGCGCGGTCAGCCGCTCCAGCGTCGACTGCATGAATTCGGCGACTTCCTCCTGGTTCTGGATCGGCGACAGCAGCAGCAGGAATTCGTCGCCGGAGATGCGCGACAGCATGTCCGAATCGCGCAGGCCGCGTCCAAGCCGCTTCGACAGCTCGACCAGCAGGGCATCGCCCACCGTGTGACCGTAATAGTCGTTGATGTGCTTGAAATTGTCGACGTCGAGAAAGGCGAGCGCAAAGCGCTCGCCGGCGCGACCCTGCGCGAGCAGGCTGGTGGCGCGATGTTCGATCACCCGCCGCGAGGGCAGGCCGGTCAGCTCGTCGAAATAGGCCGAGCGGAACAGCTGGTCCTCGAAATTCTTCTGGTCGGTGATGTCGGAGGAGGCCGAGATCAGCAGCTCACGTCCGTCAAGGCGGATCGGACGATGGGTGGTCAGCAGCACCTGGCGTGCGGCTCCGTCGTGGAGCGCTTCCTCGGCGACCACCGCCTGACCGGAGCTCAGGGCCTGCCGGCAGGCTTCGAGGCGCGACGCGAGATCGCGCGAGGGGCGGCTGCCGTCCATGCCGAGCTGGGCGGCCGCGACATCGTTGACCAGGAGAAGTTCGCCTTGCGCGTCCTGCACGGTCAGGCCGGCAGGCAGCATTCTAACGATTTCCTTGAGGAATCCGAGTTCGGCTTCGCTCGCGCCGGAATATTTGTTGTCGTTCATAGAAGTCATGAATCTTGTTGTTTCAGCGCGCCTTTGCAATGGGCGCGATCTTGCGCGGTTCCCTCTTAAGTTTGGTTAAGGGGCCCGGAGAATTACGGTGGTGTTTTGCGGCGATGCGACGCGCGCAGCCCATCGTCATTAACAGGGCGTCAACGCGTCCGGCGAAAAGTCGAACGACGCGCGCGAGCGGCTTTGGTTTGCGCCGTGTCTAACCGTCCTTGGGAATACGGCATTGCATGGTGCAATGAAGTCCGGTCCTGAGATAGGAGACCTCCGTCTTGCCGTCGAAGGCCGACAGCGCCGACTTCAACAGCTTGGTGCCGAAACCCGGCTCGGAGATCATGTCGACACTCGGGCCCTCGGTTTCATCCCAGGTCACGGTCAGACGGTCGTCGCTGACGGTCCATGACACCTGCAACAATCCGCGCGGCGCGGAGAACGCGCCATATTTGCCTGCGTTGGTGGCGAGCTCGTGAAACATCAGGGACAGCGTGACCGCAAGCTTCGGCGGCAGGAACAGCCGGTCGCCGTTGAGCGTGAAGCGGACATGGCCGTAAGGGCCGAGCTCGGAGATCAGCAGGTCGCGGATGTCGCAGCCGGCCTTGTCGATCCGCGAAATCAAATCGTCGGTCGCTGCAAGCGACCGCAGCCGCGGATCGATCCGGGCCCAGATTTGCGGCTGATCGTGCAGCACCTGATGCAGCACGGCATGCACTGTCGACAGCTTGTTCTTCAGCCGGTGCTGGAGTTCGTCGACCAGCAGCTTGCGGTAGTCTTCTTCCTCGATCAGGCGCCTGGAAATCCGGCGCTGCTCGACGAGTAGCGAGCGATAGTGCTCGACGCCCCAGATGGTGAGCGCGCAGACCGCCCAATAGAGTGCCAGCAGGGCGAATCGCGCGTTATCGGCAAGCGCATCGCCGAAGTTCACGACGACGCCGAGCACACCGCCGACCAGCGCCGTGATGATGCCGATGCGGAAGCCGCCGAACGCGGCCGCAAAGAACACGGCCGGGAAATACGGCGTGAAATAGACGTCGGGCCGCACATGGGCGAGAGCCCAGCGCGCCAGCGTCGCAACCAGCAGGCAGGCGACCGCAAACGCAAGGCTGAGGCCGAGCGATGGCGGTGCCACGCCCTGCCAGCCCTTGCGGAATTCGTCGATCAGCTTCGCCATGCGCAGTCCGGTCGCGATATGCGTTCGACAATCGAGCGGTCGCCAGGAATGTTACGCATGTCGCCGGCCCCAAGCAAAGCTTGCCTTGTCGGAAGCCGGCAGGAATAGTGCCTGCTGCGGCGCCGACCGTCGCGGCGCCGTCGTCGATCGGTGTCCGCCATTTGGCGTCAAGGGGTTCGAAAACAGGGACATTCCATGGGCAGGCTGGATGGCAAGGTCGCGGTGATCACGGGCGCGACGAGCGGGATCGGGTTGCGGACTGCAGAAGTCTTCGTTGCCGAAGGTGCCAAAATTGTGATCGCGGGGCGGCGTGTACCGGAAGGCGAGGCGCTGGCGAAGCAGCTCGGGTCGAATTGCGTCTTCCGCCAGACGGATGTGACGGCGGAAGCGCAGATGCAGGCGTTGATCGCGCTCGCGATCGAAAAATTCGGCCGCATCGACTGCCTGTTCAACAATGCCGGCGGCCCGGCGCAGACTGGCGGCATCGAAGGCCTCGAGGTCGAGCGCTTCGATGCGGCGATGGCGACCCTGCTGCGCAGCGTCATGCTCGGCATGAAACACGCCGCACCCCACATGAAGAAGCAGGGATTTGGCAGCATCATCAACAATGGCAGCATCGCCGGCCGTCTCGCCGGCTTCTCGTCCTCGATGGTCTATGGTGCGGCCAAGGCGGCGGTGATCCATCTCACCAAATGCGTGGCGATGGAGCTCGGCGAATCCAATGTCCGCGTCAACTCGATCTCGCCCGGCGCCATCGCGACCGGCATTTTCGGCAAGGCGCTCGGGCTTTCGACCGATGCGGCGGAGAAGACGCCGGCGGTGATGCGCGAGATCTACAAGACCGCGCAGCCAATCCCGCGCGCCGGGCTTCCCGATGACATCGCCCATGCAGCGGTGTTCCTGGCCAGCGACGAATCCAGCTTCATCAACGGCCATGACCTCGTCATCGACGGCGCGATGACCGGCGGCCGCAACTGGAGCCAGCAGCAGCAGGGCTACGTGGCCCTGCGCAAGGCGTTCGATCAGGGGGCCGGATAGTTTCGTCATTGCGAGGAGCGAAGCGACGAAGCAATCCAGGCTGCTTCCGCGGACGCAGTCTGGATTGCTTCGCTTCGCTCGCAATGACGACTGCAATGCTCACACCGCCTTCACCCGCACCCGCAATCCGTCGCGCGGCTTCGGGATCGGCCACATCTGCCAGTCCGGCTTGTAGCCGGGCTCCAGCGATACCTCGATGTTCTGCAAGAAGTGCCGCGCGAAGCATTTGGCCTGCATGTAGGCGAAGTGCAGGCCGAGGCACATATGCGCGCCGCCGCCGAACGGCACCCAGGCGAAGCGGTGGCGGTTGCGCTGGGCCTCCTCGGTGAAACGCAGCGGATCGAAGCGGTCCGGCTCCGGCCAGATGTCCTTCATGTGGTGCGTGTAGAGCGGATTGACGCCGATTGCGGTGCCGGCGGGAATCGAAAAACCCTTGAACGTGAAATCGCGCATGGCGCGGCGCGGCATCGAGGGCACCGGCGGCTTGATCCGCAGCGCTTCCTTGAACGCCATCTCTGACAGCGGCATCTTTTCGAGATCGTCGAAACTGCTCGGCGCGTCAGGGGCGAGCCCCAGTGCCATGACTTCCGCGCGAAGCTTGTCCTGCCAGCCGGGATTTGCCGCGAGCTCGCCGATGAACGACGTCAGCGACGAGGTCAGCGTGTCGTGCGCCGCCATCATCAGAAAGCTCATGTGGTCGATGATGTCCTGTTCCGAGAGCAGGGCGCCGTCCTCGTGGGTTGCGCGGCAGAGCTGCGAGAACAGGTCATCGCCGCCGTGATTGCCGCGTCGCAGCGGAATCTGCTCGCGGAAATAAGCGACGATGCGCTTGCGCCCCCTGACGCCGGCCGCCATCTGCGTGCCGGGCAGCGGTCGGCGGATCGGGGCGACGGCCGCGGCGACCATATCGACGAAGGCGCGGTTGATCTCGTCGACCTCCGGCCCGATATCGGCGCCGAGAAAGGATGCGGCGGCGAGATCGAGCGTGAGCTGCTTCATCGCCGGATAAAGCTGCATCTCGCCGGGTTTCGCCTTCCACTGCGTGACGCGGGCGGCGATGCCGCGGTCGAGATCGCTCAGATACGACTTCATCGGGCCGGACTTGAACGCGACCGACAGCGCCTTCCGATGCAGCCGGTGCTCCTCGAAATCCAGCAGCATCAATCCGCGCGGGAACAACAGGCCGAGCACCTTGTTCCAGCCATGGGTCGAGGAGAACAGCTTTTGCTGGTCGAACAGCACGAGCTCGTTGGCCTCGGGGCCGAGCAGCACGACATTGGTCTCGCCGAAGAAATGCGTGCGATAGACCAGGCCGTATTTGGCGCCGTTCGCCTCGATGTGCCCCTTGGGGTCGGCGAGGACCTGAAAGGTCTTGCCGATGATCGGCCAGCCTTCGTCGCCGGGGATATGTGTCAGCTCGTTGCGCCTGGGCGGAGTGAAGCCGAGCGCAGGGGCGGCCACATTCTGCATCGACATGACGATTGCTCCGGTTGGCTGGACCCAACATAACACAATCCGGGTCCGCTGATGCGCCGGTGCTTCGCTGCGGCCATCCTTCGAGACGCCCGCCTTTGGCGGGCCCTCAGGATGAGGACAGAGTGTGCGGCAGCAGTTTCAACGGACTCCGGTGCCGCTTAGCCTCATCCTGAGGAGACCGCGGAGCGGTCGTCTCGAAGGACGAGGCGTTCGCCGAGGCCCGGGCGGACCCTGAACCTATCGTTTCACCGCTTCTTTCTGCAAATCCGGCGCGTTGACGGCCGGAATTGCAACGCGGCCCGCGCCGGTCACCTTCAAAGCCTCGGCGGCCTTCTCGTTTTCCATGATCTTGGCCATCACGGCCTGGCCCGCACGCTCGAAGATCGCGCGGTTCTCGATCACGAATTTTTGCGACTTGCGCAAGCCGTCGATGTAGCCGTTGATCTCGGGCACGACATAGCGCGCGACAAGGTCCCAGCTCCGACGCGTGTTCTCCGGGTTAGCCCAGTCGTGCACGAAGCCGATGACGGCGCCGACGCCGCCGGAGACCTGCATCACGTTCTTGATCATCTTGACGAGATCGTCGGGCGTGCCGATGACGGAGGCCGCGCCATCGACGAACGCGGTCTTGTCCACGGCCTCGTCGGGTGAGGCGAACGCCGTCAGACCCGGCCGCTGCAGCGTGCCGACATTATATTCGTTGTGCCAGCGCATCAGCCCGGCGCCGGCCTCGCGACGCGCCTGCTCGCGGGTCTCGGCGATGTGCCAGGTCAGCAGCACGCGCCAGTTCGCGCGATCGACTTTGGTGCCGTGCTTTTTCGCCGCGTCCTCGGCGAATTGCCATTGCTGCTGCAGCGACATCAGCCCCTGCGTCGTCATCGAACCCAGCGAGATGATGCCGATGCCATATTTGCCGGCGAGCGTCATGCCGGAGGGCGAGATCTGCGAGGCCACCACAAACGGCATCTCTTCCTGCAGCGGCAGGAGCTGCAGCGCGGCGTCGTTCATGGTGAACCAGTCGCTCTTCGCCGTGACGCGCTCGCCATTGAAGAGGCGGCGGATCACGCCGATCGCCTCGTCCTGGCGGTCGCGCTGCGTCATCGGATCGATGCCGAGCGTATGCGCATCGGAGGCGAGCGCGCCGGGACCGGAGCCGAAGATGGCGCGGCCGCCGGTCATGTGGTCGAGCTGCACCATGCGCTGCGCGACGTTGTAGGGATGGTGATAGGGCAGCGACACCACGCCGGTGCCGAGCTTGATCCGCTTAGTGCGCTCGCCGGCCGCAGCCAGGAACATCTCCGGCGAGGCGATCATTTCCCAGCCGGAGGAATGATGCTCGCCGCACCAGAACTCGTCATAGCCGAGTGCATCGAGCTGCTCGACCAGATCGAGATCGCGCCGGAACTGGAGCATCGGATGCTCCCCGATCGGATGATGCGGGGCAAGGAAGGCTCCGAACTTCAGGCGCGCCATGGCGTTCTCTCCAGCTTACATTTTTTGTTTGTTTGTGGCGCGAAGCTACGTGCTGGAGGCAGCGAACGCAATCGCGCGATGTCCCGCACGGCGGAATGCAGCCATGCATGTGTCGTCTCCCTCTCGCGGGCACGCGGAGAGAGGCGGAGCGCGCGAGGATCCTACCTTCGAGGTAATCGCGGCGCCGCATTGGGCCTGCGATGATCGGCGAGGACATCCGAAGGGTCGCGCGCCGATGCACCAAACCGTCACAAAGCAGGTCGATACGTCCCGTCGCTGGTGGGTGCTGGCGATCGTCGTGGCCGCCCAGTTCATGTTCGGCGTCGATGCCTTCGTGGTCAACGTCGCCATTCCGACCATCGCGGTCGAGTTGAAGGCGTCGCCGGCGCAGATCGAATCCGTCATCGCGATCTACCTGATCGCCTATGCCACGCTGGTCGTCACCGGCGGCCGGCTTGGCGACATTCACGGCACCAGGAACGTGTTCCTGGCTGGCCTGCTCGGCTTCACCCTGACGTCGCTGTGGTGCGGACTAGCGCGATCCGGTGCGGAGTTGATCGTGGCGCGGTTGACGCAGGGTGCCTCCGCCGCGCTGATGGTGCCGCAGGTGCTGGCGACGCTGCATCTCCTGTTCACCGACGAACAGCGCAACCGCGCCTTCGCCATCTACGGCATCGTGCTGGGGCTCGCGGGTGCCGCGGGCTTTCTGCTCGGCGGTCTCCTGGTCACGATTGATCTCGCCGGCACCGGCTGGCGCTCGGTGTTCTTCGTCAATGTGCCGTGCGGTCTCGTCATCGCGGTGGCGGCTTGGCGCATCATGCCCTCAGTGCCGCACCGCGCCGGCACGCGGCTGGATATCACGGGCAGCATCGTCCTGTTTGCCGGATTGCTGTGCATGATCGGTCCGCTGCTGCTCGGTCACGATGTCGGCTGGGCACCGTGGTTGTGGCTGGTGATGGCGATCGGCGCCGTGATCCTCCTGGCGTTCCCGAAACTGGAGCATGCGGTGGCACGCGCCGGCGGCATGCCGCTGATTGATCTCTCCCTGCTGGCGGACGCCGCTTTCCTGCGCGGTCTCGGCGCCGCGTTCTTTTTCTTCTTCGCCAATCTCTCGTTCTATCTGGTCATGACGCTGTTCATGCAGCGAGGGCTGAAAATCCCGCCGCTCGCGGCCGGCATGGCCTTCATTCCGCTCGCGCTCGCTTTCGTCGTGGCCTCGCGCCATAGCGGCGCACGGGCGCGCCATCGCGGCACCAGGGTCTTGATCGAAGGTTGCGCGCTTCAGATCGCGGGCCTCGCGGCGCTTGCGCTGGTCGCGTTCTCTGTCGATGCGCCGTCCGCGCTCTTGCTCGCGCTCACCATGATCGTGTTCGGCTACGGTCAGGGGCTGGTGATGGCGCCGCTCTCCGGCGCGGTGCTCTCGACGGTGAAGCCTGTGGCCGCAGGTTCTGCCTCCGGCATTTACGGCACCACGGCGCAGATCGGAAATGCGGCCGGAGTGGCCGCAATCGGCGCCGTGTTCTTCGCCGTCGAAGCCGTGCAATCAGCGCGCGCAGGATTTCTCGTCTCGCTCGCGCTGTTTGTGACATTAATCATGATCTGCGCCGCATTCCTGGCGTGGATGCGCCGTGCATCTGCACGAAGTTGAGGCATTGCGGTTAATACGTGCGGATTTCTGCAGGTTTTCCTGCGATTTACTCGTCATTGACAGCACACGGTCTTTTTATTTTGCGCTGCAGCAACTATTTGGTTTGGGTGGACGTTGGGACGTCGCCTGCCAGGAGCTGCCGTGTCGTTAACCAGAAATGTCGACCTCTTGAGACGTCTGCCAAAGCTGGACGGATTGCGCTTCGCCGACTTTGGCCGGAGCGCCGATGCCTCCAGTCCGTTGCAAGAGGTTACGGGCTTCGGTGACAATCCCGGCAATCTGCGCCTGTTCGCGTTCGTGCCGCCGCAACTGCAAAAGCCGCGCGCGCTCGTCGTCGTGCTGCACGGCTGCGGCCAGACCGCAGCAAGCTACGACCTCGGTGCCGGATGGTCGACGCTCGCCGAGCACTACGGCTTCGCGCTGTTGATGCCCGAGCAGCAGCGCGTCAACAACAGCAACACCTGCTTCAACTGGTTCAATCCGGAAGACACGGCACGGGACAGCGGCGAGGCGTGCTCGATTCGCGAGATGATCGCGCACATGATCGAAACGCATCGCGTCGATCCCAAGCGCATCTTCATCACGGGCCTGTCGGCCGGCGGCGGCATGACATCGGTGATGCTCGCGACCTACCCTGAAGTCTTCGCGGCCGGGGCGGTCATCGCGGGACTTCCCTACGGCATTGCGACGAATCTGCGCGAGGCGCTCGACGGCATGTTTCATTCCCCGGAGCGGCCGGCGCGCGAACTTGGCGATCTGGTGCGGCGGGCCTCGAATCATCGCGGGCCCTGGCCCAGGATCTCGGTGTGGCACGGCAGCGCCGATCGCACCGTCAATCCCGGCAATGCCAACGAGATCGTCAAGCAATGGCTCGACCTGCACGATTTGCCTGACGCGCCGATGGCAGAAACCAACATCGACGGCTATCCGCGCCAGGCCTGGTGGAACAAGGACGGCGAGACCCTCGTCGAATCCTACGCCATCACCGACATGGCCCACGGCACGCCGCTCGGCCTTGCCGACAACGACCAGCGCTATGGCGTGGAAGGCGCGTTCCTGATCGAGGCCGGCATCTCCTCGTCCTATCACATCGCCAAATTCTTCGGCCTCACCGGCTGGATTCCCGACGCGGCGAAGAAGGCCGAACCAAAGCCGACGCCGGCCCGCTCGCCCGCGCCGCATCTGGCACGGTCGATCCGCGCCGCGGTCGCCGAAGAGACGGCCGAGCCGAAGCGCGAGGAGGCCCGCGGCTTCGATCTCGGCCAGATCATCACGCGCGCGCTCACGGCCGCGGGATTGATGAAGTAACTCAGGCCGTCGCGCCGATAAGGCAAGAGTTTTGTGCCCGTCGTCGCTGCGATCCGCGAATGGGGCGACCGCAACCTGAACCAGCCCGCGGCGTTCGCAGACGCCGCGGAATAGAGCATGATCCGGAAAAGTGTGAAGCGGTTTCCGAACAGATCATGCTCAAACAAAAGCTACATCTCGCCGGTGATGAACGGATTGGTCATCCGCTCCTGGCCGATGCTCGAGCCGGCGCCGTGGCCGCAGATGAAGCCGACATCGTCGCCAAGCGGCAGCAGCTTGGTCTTGATCGAGTCGATCAGGGTCGCGTGACTGCCGCCGGGCAGATCGGTGCGACCGACCGAGCCCGCGAACAGGACGTCGCCGACATGGGCGAAGCGCAGATCCTTGTTGAAGAACACCACGCTGCCGGGCGAGTGGCCGGGGCAATGATAGATCTCGAACTGGAGATCGCCGATCGCCACGCTGTCGCCTTCGTCGAGCCAGCGGTCCGGCTCGAAATTGCGCACCCCGGTCATGCCGAAGCGCGCGCCGCTCTCGACCACGTTGTCGAGCAGGAATTTGTCCGCGACATGCGGGCCCTCGATCGGCACCTTCAGCGAGTCGCGGAGATCGGCCGCGCCGCCGACATGGTCGATATGGCCGTGAGTCAGCCAGATCTTCTCCACGGTGACGCCGGTCTGTTTGATGGCGTCGAGGATCTTCGGCACGTCGCCGCCGGGATCGATCACCACGGCCTTCTTGGAAGGCTCGTCCCAGATGATGGTGCAATTCTGCTCGAACAGCGTCACGGGGACGATGATCGCGCCCGCTTTCGCGCCTGCCTCGGCTTGTGTCTCGTTTTGCTCGGTCATGGTGTCACAATGCCGATTTTTGCCATGCCGCCAAGCAAAAGATTTGTCCCCGGGGCACGGGAACAGCCGCGGACATCGTCACACGGCGGTCTCAATTCGCCTGCTGTTTTGAACCGGGGCGCTCCTTCCGCGTTCTCCCGCGCGAGAAGCAGTTTTTGGATGGATTTCCCGCATGACTCAGGGCGGCAGCAATTGGTGGCGCGACGGCATCTTCTATCAGGTCTACCCGCGCTCCTTTCAGGATTCAAACAGTGACGGTGTCGGCGATCTCGCCGGCATTTTGCAGCGGCTGCCCTATGTGAAATCGCTCGGCGTCGACGCGATCTGGCTGTCGCCGATCTTCCCCTCGCCAATGGCCGATTTCGGCTACGACATCTCCGACTACACCGGCATCGAGCCGCTGTTCGGCACGATGGCGGATTTCGATGCGCTTCTCGCCGCCGCGCACGGCAATGGCCTCAAGCTGATCCTCGACCTCGTGCCGAACCACACCTCGGACCAGCATCCCTGGTTCGTCGAGAGCCGCTCCTCGCGCGACAATCCCAAACGCGACTGGTACATCTGGCGCGACCCGGGCGAGGGTGGCGGCGTGCCGAACAATTGGCTGTCCGAGTTCGGCGGCAGCGCGTGGCAGTTCGACGAGACCACCGGTCAATACTACTATCACGCCTTCCTCGCTCAACAGCCGGATCTCAACTGGCGCAATCCCGATGTCCGCGCGGCGATCTATGACGTGATGCGGTTCTGGCTGGAGAAGGGCGTCGACGGCTTTCGTGTCGACGTGATCTGGCATCTGATCAAGGACGCCGAGTTCCGCGACAACCCGCCCAATCCGCATTATGTCGAGAGCCGGCCGCCGAACGAAAAGATCCTGACGCAATATTCCACCGACCAGCCGGAGGTGCACGACGTCATCGCCGAGATGCGCCGCGTCACGGATGCTTATGATGCCCGCGTCCTGATCGGCGAGATCTATCTGCCGCTGCATCGCCTCATGGCCTATTACGGCAACGATCTCACCGGCGCGCAGATGCCGTTCAATTTCGCGCTGCTCTCGACCTTCTGGAGCGCGCGCTCGATCGAGAAAATCGTCGAGGACTACGAGAAGGCGCTGCCGAAGGGCGCCTGGCCGAATTGGGTGCTCGGCAACCACGATCGCCCACGCGTCGCAAGCCGCGTCGGGCCGGAGCAGGCCCGCATCGCCGCCATGCTGCTGCTGACGCTGCGCGGCACGCCGACGCTGTATTACGGCGACGAGATCGGCATGCATCAGCTCGCGATCGCGCCCGAGGACGTGCGCGACCCCTTCGAGAAGAACGTGCCCGGCATCGGTGTCGGCCGCGACGGCTGCCGCACGCCGATGCAGTGGGATTCCTCCAATTTCGCCGGTTTCTCGGACGTCAGGCCATGGCTGCCGCTGCCGGAGGATCACATTCGCAACAATGTCGTCGATCTCGAGGCCGATTCGCGCTCGATCCTGACGCTCTACAGGCGCCTGATCGCGTTGCGGAAGGGGTGTCCGCCGCTGGTCGCAGGCGACTATCATCCGGTCTCGGCACAAGGCGATCTCCTGGTCTATCGCCGCGAGGCCGAGGGCAGGGCGGTGATCGTGGTGCTCAATCTCGGCCCCGAGCCGATCGCGGTCACCACCAGCGCGATCAAGTTCGGCAGCGAGATTCTGCTGTCGACATTCCTGGATCGCGAGGGGGAGCGGATCGAAGGCGTGCTGGATTTGCGCGGCAATGAGGGGGTAATCATCACGCCACCATCTTAGCCGTCGTCCTGGACAAGCGAAGCGCAGATCCAGGACCCATTACCCCAGGGAGTAGTTTGGCGAAGATCGTGGTTATCACTTCGTACGACAATCACCTATTGGGGTAATGGGTCCTGGCTTTCGCCGGGACGACAACGGAGTGTGTGGTCGCACCTCCTATCCCGGATGCTTGTTACGCCGCAACGTCTTGTCGATATCACTGCGCTTCAGCAAATAATCCAATCCGCCGACGCGGTACCAGCGATAGCCGTAGGGCTCCAGCACGACGCGATGCTGGCCGCGCTTGTCGGCGTGGCTGTGGTCTTCCGCGAGCAGATTGATCAGGTGCGCGCCGGCCTGGCCCGGCAGCCCCACCGAGAACGCAGTCTCGCGCGGCTTCTCGTCGAGATTGTGCACGAACAGCACGGAATTGTTGCGCCAGTCGTAACGCATGATGAACACGGCGGGATCGCGCGTCGCGATGATCGAAAAATCGCCCCAGCCGATCTCCGGCACCTCCTTGCGCATGCGGACGATGCGCTCGGTCCAGTTCAGCATCGAGTTGGGATCGCGCCGCTGCTTGGCGACGTTGACGTGCGGATAGCCGTACGGTCCCTCGTCGATGACGGGCAAGGCCGGCTTGTCGCTGGTGGTGAAGCCGCCATGCGGCTCGGTCGACCATTGCATCGGCGTGCGCGCGCAATTGCGTTCCGGCAGCGACAGATCATCGCCCATCGCGATCTCGTCGCCATAGCGGATCACCGGCGTCCCCGGCAGCGTGCACATCAAGCTGTAGGCGAGCTCGAGCCGCCTGCGGTCGCCACCCAGCATCGGAGCCAGGCGACGGCGAATGCCGCGGTCGTAGAGCTGCATGTCCTTGTCGGGACCGAAGCTTTTGAACACGGTGTCGCGCTGCGCCGGGGTCAATCGCCCGAGATCGAGCTCGTCATGATTGCGCAGGAACAGGCCCCATTGCGCCGAGGCGGGCCGCGGCTTGGTCGCCTTCAGCGCTTTCCCCAGCGGGCGGGAATCGGACGAGGCCAGCGCATAGAACAGATGCTGGTTGACCTGGAAATTGAACATCATATGCATGCGGTCGGCATCGCGGCCGAAATATTCCATGTCCGTCTTTGGCAGCACGTTGGCCTCGGCGAGGATGATGGCATCGCCCTGCCGCCATTGCAGGAATTCACGAAACGTCCGCAGCATGTCGTACTGCTCGGCCGGCTTCTTCACCTTTCCGCCTTTGGTCGCGATGACGAAGGGCACGGCATCCATGCGAAAACCCGAGACCCCGAGCTGGATCCAGAAGCCCATGATCTTCAAGATCTCGGTCTGCACACGCGGGTTCGAGGTGTTGAGATCGGGCTGGAAATCGTAGAAGCGGTGGAAGTACCAGGCGCCGGCTTCCTTGTCGCGCGTCCAGGTCGATTTCTGAACGCCGGGAAACACCATGCCCTGATTGGCGTTGGCCGGCTTCTTGTCGGACCAGACATACCAGTCGCGGTAGGGCGAATTCCTGTCGCTCCGCGCCGCCTTGAACCAGGGATGCTGGTCCGAGGTGTGGTTGACCACGAGATCGATGATGACGCGAATGCCGCGCTGCTTGCAGCCATGGGTGAACTCGACGAAATCGCCGAGCGTGCCGTAGCGGGCATCGACACTGTAGTAGTCGGCGACATCGTAGCCATCGTCGCGGCCGGGCGAGGTCTGGAACGGCATCAGCCAGATCGTGGTGATGCCGAGGCCGTGCAGATAATCGAGCCGGCGCAACAGGCCCTTGAAGTCGCCGATGCCATCGCCGTTGGCGTCCATATAGGTGCCGACGGACAGGCAATAGATGATAGCGTTCTTGTACCAGAGATCGTCGATCATGCGCGCGCAGCCTCGGTGGTTCCGCCGAGGTGCGGCGGCTGCGTGATAAGTGCGTAGGGAAGGGGAGGTTCCGCGCCACTGTCGTCCTGGACAAGCGAAGCGCAGATCCAGGACCCATTGCCACAGGCCAAAATTTGACGAGGACTGGTGGTTATTAGCTCGTGCACCAACGAACTCTTGGGGTAATGGGTCCTGGCTTTCGCCAGGACGACGACGGAGGAATCGGTTATCCTCTCCCCATGGACAATCCCGCCCGCATTGCCCTCGTGCCACCACCCGACCGCCGTCAATCCGAGACGGCGCTGGCGATCGCGCGCGGCACGGCGCGGTTGCTGCGCTCGCTCGGCTTCACCTGCATCAGCGAATTGCCGCTGCCCTCGGGGCGGCGCGCCGATCTCGTCGCGTTGAATGAGCGCGGTGAGATCTGGATCGTCGAGGTCAAATCGTCGGTGGAGGATTTGCGCGCCGATCAGAAATGGCACGAATACCGGGCGCATTGCGACCGGCTGTTCTTCGCCTTCACGCAGGACCTGCCTTGCGAGATCTTTCCGCAAGACACCGGCCTGATCATCGCGGATGCCTATGGTGCGCACCTGCAGTGCGAGGCGCCCGAGCACAAGCTCGCCGCGGCCACGCGCAAGCAGATGACGGTGCGATTTGGCATGGCTGCGGCGTTGCGGATCAACCGGCTGGTCGATCCGCAGGGGCATGCGGAGTTTTGGGAGTAGCGGCGCCGCGCGCGGGATGTCGTAGGGTGGGCAAAGCGTAGCGTGCCCACCATCCAGGTCAAAGATTGAAGCAGGCACGGTGGGCACGGCGCTTTGCGCCTTTGCCCACCCTACGACACCGTTATCGCGGCGCGCGCTTCGCCAGAATTCGCTGCAACGTGCGCCGGTGCATGTTGAGCCTGCGTGCCGTCTCGGAGACGTTGCGGTTGCACATCTCGTAGATGCGTTGGATGTGTTCCCAGCGCACGCGGTCGGCCGACATCGGGTTCGCCGGCAATTCGGACTTGTCCGAGCCGGTCGACAGCAGCGCCGCGACGACGTCGTCGGCGTCCGCGGGCTTCGAGAGATAATCGACCGCGCCCATCTTCACCGCGGTGACGGCGGTGGCGATGTTGCCATAGCCGGTCAGCACGATTGCGCGGGCGTCGGGGCGCTTCTTCTTCAGCGCCGAGACCACGTCGAGACCGTTGCCGTCACCGAGCCGGAGATCGACCACGGCAAATGCCGGCGCGGCCTTGCCGATCTGCGCCAGACCGTCCGAGACGGTGTCGCATGACGTCACCGCAAAACCGCGCGTTTCCATGGCGCGCGACAGCCGCTCCAGGAACGGCTTGTCGTCCTCCACGATCAGAAGCGAGCGGTCGGTCTGTTCGTTCAGTTCGGCGATGGCGTTCAAGGTGTCGTCCTCTCTCCAGCGCGTCTACATATGGCGGCGCAATCGGGCGGTGCCAAGGGCGCCAATAGTCGATCGACCCCGTCGTGCGACGCAAGGTCGCGGCCTATCCTATTGTTTCTTCGAAGGTCTCGATAGCCTCAAAACGCTCTCTCGGCCACGTGATCTGGACCACTGCGCCGTGGTCGGGAAAGGTCCGGTTGGTAAACGAGACCTTGGCGCCGGTGCGCTCCAGCAAGGTGCGCGCGATGAACACGCCGAGCCCGAGGCCGCCGCCTTCGTCCTGGTTGCGCCGCCGCGACAAATAGGGCTCGCCGATCCGGTTCAGGATGTCAGGCGGAATGCCGGGACCGTCATCGGAGATCACGAGCTCGATCGTGTCCTTGTTCCACCACGCATTTACTTCAACAGTGGTGCGGGCAAAATCGACCGCGTTCTCGACGATGTTGCCGACGCCGTAGAGGATCGCCGGATTGCGCGAGCCGACCGGCTCGGCCACGATGGCGACGGCGATGCGCACCTTGATATCGACGCCGAAATCGCGGTGCGGCGCCACCACCTCTTCGATCAGCTCCGACAGTTTCATGCGGTCGAACGGCGCGCCGGTGGAGGAGAGCTGGGTGATCTTGCTCAATATGTCGCGGCAACGCTGCGTCTGCTCGCGCAGGGTCTTCAGGTCGGCGGCAAAGTTCGGTTCCTTCACCGTCTTCTCGAGCTCGCGCGAGATCAGGAAGATCGTCGCGAGCGGCGTGCCGAGCTCGTGCGCCGCGGCCGCCGCCAGGCCGTCGAGCTGGGTCAGATGCTGCTCGCGCGTCAGCACCAGCTCGGTCGCGGCCAGCGCGTCGGCGAGCTTGCGCGCCTCCTCGGTTACCTGGAACGAGTAGAGGCTGGTGACGCCGATCGCGAGCGCGATCGAGAGCCAGACGCCGACGAGATAGATCGGCGGCAGCACCAGCGGATCGTCGGAATCCCAGGGCAGCGGCAGATGGAAGAAGAACAGGATCGAGGCGCAGGCGACAGCCAGCACGCCAAGGCCGAAGGTGAAGCGGGCCGGCAGCGCGGTCGCCGAGATCAGCACGGGCGCGAGGAACAGGAACGAGAACGGGTTCTGGAGTCCGCCGGTGAAGAACAGGAGACCCGCCAGCTCCACGATGTTGAGCGCGAGCAGTCCGGCCGCCTGCATCGGCTCCAGCCGCTGCAGCGGATTGGACACGGTCTGGAGCGCCAGATTGAGCGCCGCCGACAGAGCGATGATGCTGACGCAGGGAACGATCTCGACATTGAATTCCAGCCCCTGCGCCACGATGAAGATCGCGGCGAGCTGGCCCAGCACCGCGAGCCAGCGCAGCCGCAGGATCGTATCCAGGCGGATATGCCGCTGCGCGGGGCGAAAGTCGGAAGCGGCAAGTTCGGTCATTTCGGCCAAGGGGGCGGTGCCTTCTCGATCACAAGCGCGCGGCTCACGGAACCACCGGATTACAAGCCTTGCGCTCTCTGCTGCAATAGCAGAAGAACGCCCAGCATGACCGAGAATGACCAGGGTTCAAGCTGGCCGACTGTCGCGGATCGCAGCCTCTCCGCGGCCATCGCGGTCGATCACCTCGTCAAGGTCTACAAGCAGACCCGCGCCGTCGACGACATCTCCTTTTCGCTTCCGCGCGGCAGCATCACCGGGCTGCTGGGCGGCAACGGCGCCGGCAAGACCACGACCATCGCGACGATCATGGGCCTCGTGCTGCCGACCTCCGGCCGCGTGCAGGTGCTCGGGCATCGAATGCCGGAGGACAGCGCCTCCGTGCTGGGGCGGATGAATTTCGAGAGCCCCTATGTCGACATGCCCATGCGGCTCACGGTGCGTCAGAATCTCACCGTGTTCGGCAAGCTCTATGCCGTGAAGAACCTCTCCGACCGCATCGCTGAGCTGGCCTGCGACCTCGATCTCACCGAGTTCATCGACCGCGCCAACGGCAAGCTCTCCGCAGGACAAAAGACGCGCGTTGCGCTTGCCAAGGCGCTGATCAACCAGCCCGAGCTTCTGTTGCTGGACGAACCGACCGCCTCGCTCGATCCCGACACCGCCGACTGGGTCCGGGGTCATCTGGAGCGTTATCGCAAGGCGAACAACGCCACCATCCTGCTGGCCTCGCACAACATGCTCGAAGTCGAGCGGCTCTGCGACCGCGTCATCATCATGAAGCGCGGCCGTATCGAGGACGACGATACGCCCGAAGCCATCATGGCGCGCTACAACCGCACCACGCTGGAAGAGGTGTTTCTGGACGTCGCGCGCGGAAGGGTGAACGGCGCACAGGAGGCGGCGCGATGAGAAGGCCGTATGTTGCGAACGTAGCCCGGGTGAGCGAAGCGATACCCGGGAACGCCGCCAGCCAGGTCCCGGATGTCGCTTCGCTCATCCGGGCTACGGGAGTGCGCGATGAGTGAGGCCTCCCTCCACCGCGGCATCTCCCTCCATCGCATCGGCGCGATGATCCTGCGCTATTGGTACCTCCTGCTGTCGTCCTGGCCGCGGCTGCTCGAGCTGCTCTACTGGCCGGCGCTGCAGGTCATCACCTGGGGCTTTCTTCAGCTTTATATCGCGCAGAATGCAAACTTCTTCGCACGTGCCGGCGGCACCCTGATCGGCGCCGTCATCCTCTGGGACATCCTGTTTCGCGGGCAGCTCGGCTTTTCGATCTCGTTTCTGGAAGAGATGTGGGCGCGCAACCTCGGCAATCTCATGATGAGCCCGTTGAAGCCGATCGAATTTCTGCTGTCGCTGATGATCATGAGCCTGATCAGGCTCGCGATCGGCGTCATCCCGATGACGCTGCTTGCGCTGTTCCTGTTTCACTTCAACGTTTATGCGCTCGGTGTGCCGCTGATCGCGTTCTTCTGCAACCTGATCTTCACGAGCTGGTCGGTCGGCATCTTCGTCTCCGGCCTGGTGCTGCGAAACGGCCTCGGGGCCGAGAGCATCGTCTGGACCTTGATGTTCGGAATCATGCCGCTCGCCTGCGTCTACTATCCCGTCAGCGTGCTGCCGGTCTGGCTGCAATATGCTGCCTGGACGCTGCCGCCGACCTACGTATTCGAAGGGATGCGCGCGCTGCTGATCGAAAACACCTTCAGGACCGATCTGATGCTGAGCGCGTTGGCCATCAACGCGGTGCTGTTGATTGCATCTTTTGGAGCATTCCTTGCCCTTTTGCGCAGCGCCCGGATGCAGGGCTCGCTGCTGTCAGGCGGCGAATAACGTAACTTTCTCGTGGATTCAGCCCGGTTTGGGCGACTGGGCCACGTAAATGTACGGAACCATGCATTGACGCAATATTACGCATTCGGCAGTATGCTGCGATGCGAAGAGGAATATAGCGATGCCGATTGGCGAGTTTGGCGGCGCGCCGCCCCTGGTGGCCGAAGGCAGTCCGGTCCTGACGACGCCGATGTACTGGATGTACGAGATGGGGCAAGCCTCTCTCAATCCGGCGCGTGCGATCACGGACGCGACCAAGCTGCTATTTCAGAATCCCCTCAATCCATGGGCACGCACCGAGGTCGGCAAGTCGGTTGCCGCGGCCTGCGAATTGTTCGAACGCACCACGCGCCGTTACGGCAAGCCGGAATGGGGCCTCAACGACACCGAGGTCAACGGCATCCGCGTTCCCGTCGAGGTCCGCTCGGTCTGGGAAAAGCCGTTCTGCCGCCTGCTCTACTTCGATCGCAAGTTCACCCGTCCGCTGCGCAGCCCGCAGCCGCGCGTGCTGATCGTAGCGCCGATGTCCGGCCATTACGCGACGCTGCTCCGCGGTACGGTCGAGGCTTTCCTGCCGGGGCATGAGGTCTACATCACCGATTGGGCCGATGCCCGAATGGTGCCGCTCAGCGACGGCCGTTTCGATCTCGACGACTACATCGACTACGTCATCGAGATGCTGCATGTCCTCGGCGGCAACACGCATGTGCTGGCGGTGTGCCAGCCCTCGGTTCCCGTCGTCGCTGCTGTTTCGATCATGGAAGCGCTGCGTGATCCCTTCGTGCCGACCTCGATGACGCTGATGGGCGGCCCGATCGACACCCGTCGCAATCCGACCGCGGTGAACAACCTCGCCCAGGAGCGCGGCATCGACTGGTTCCGCAACCACGTCATCACCAAGGTGCCGTTCCCGCATCCGGGCATGATGCGCGACGTCTATCCGGGCTTCTTGCAGCTCAACGGCTTCATCAGCATGAATCTCGACCGGCATATGGATGCCCACAAGCAGCTGTTCGCCAATCTGGTGAAGGGCGACGGCGACCTCGTCGACAAGCATCGCGACTTCTACGACGAATATCTCGCGGTGATGGATCTCTCCGCCGAGTATTACCTGCAGACCGTCGACACCGTGTTCGTGAAGCATTCGCTGCCGAAGGGCGAGATGACCCATCGTGGAACACGCGTCGATCCCTCCAAGGTCACGCGCGTCGCGTTGATGACGGTCGAAGGCGAGAACGACGACATCTCCGGCATCGGTCAGACCGAAGCAACGCACACGTTGTGCAGCTCGATTCCCGATCATCGCCGCGTTCATTACGTTCAGAAGGGCGTCGGACATTACGGCGTGTTCAACGGCTCGCGTTTCAAATCGGAAATCGTGCCGCGCATCCATGACTTCATGGTCTCGGCGGCGAATCCGAGCTCATTGCAGGCTCTCGCGGCCGAATAATCGCGCATTTCGGCTTTCCCGCTGAAAATCGACGCCCTGTCGGAGGCTCCGACAGGGGCGAGTTCCCGCCAGATTCGCGGTATTTAGGTAGCTTTGTAGGAGTGAGTCCAACCTCATCCCTTGGGGGTGCCGCATGCACCTGGCGGGGGCGAAAAAAGCCGGTTCCAACCCCAGTCTGTAGGGTCTCCCGGACGCCAGACCCCTGTATATTGGGCAAATGATTTGTTTTTGCGCCGAGCGCTTTCCTTGGCGGCGGTTATGGCAGAATCCGGGCGCTCTCCTGCCCCCCGGACTGACAGACATGGCCACTCGCGCACTCCTCTATCGGCGGCCCCACGAGCCGAAGACCCTCCTGATCACCCATGGATCGCAATATTTTGCGATTCGACTGCGCCGGCATCGCCGCGCGCGCCGTTACACGCTCAGAATTCATCCGAGTGATCGCGAAGCCATCCTCACCATGCCGCCGCGCGGCACGCTCGCCGAAGCAAAAGACTTCGCGCAGCGCCACGGTGCATGGATCGCGGCACGTCTCGGCCGTTTGCCGAAGGCCGCACCGTTCCAGCCTGGCACAGTCATACCGCTTCGCGGCGTTTCTCATCGCATCGTTCATCGCGCCGGCACGCGCGGTACGGTGTGGACGGAAGTGCGCGATAGCGGTGAACGCATTCTCTGCGTCGCCGGCGGCGTCGAGCATGCGGATCGTCGCGTCAGCGACTTCCTCAAGCGCGAGGCTCGCCGCGACCTTCAGCGTGCCGCGGAAGCCTATGCGGGCGAGCTCGGCGTCAAGGTCAAGCGGCTCTCGATCCGCGATCAATCGAGCCGCTGGGGCTCCTGCACCTCGGCCGGCTCGCTGTCGTTCTCCTGGCGCCTGATCCTCGCGCCGCCTTACGTGCTCGACTATCTCGCCGCGCACGAGGTCGCCCATCTCGTCGAGATGAACCACTCGGCGCGATTCTGGCGCGTCTGCGGCAGGGTCTGCCCGTCGATGGAGCGCGCCAAGAAGTGGCTCGACACGTACGGCAACGATTTGCACCGGTACGGGGTCGAGGATTAGAGCTCGCGCTGCCAACCCCATCCGATGCTGTCATCGCCCGCCTTGTGCGCACTTGCGCACTGGAGCGGGCGATCCAGTATTCCAGAGACAGTTGCTATTGAATCGAGAAGCCGCGGCGTACTGGATTCCCCGCCTCCGCGGGGAATGACAGCGGCGCGCGCGATTCAAGCGTCTGTGCTGCCCGCGCAAGCCGTTGATTTCGTTATCCTCGGCTACTGTGCATGGGATTGTTTTCGCAGTTTTCGTTTTGAGGTCACCCGGACCTCAAGCAGAACCTAGCGATTTCCGCCGAACAGCCGGTCCATCAGCCAGCCATCGAGTCCTGCGGCTGCTTCCGGTCGCGCATTGGCGCGCGTGGGGGGCGGGCGATAGCCGCCGTTGCTGGCGGGTGCCGGTGCGGGCGCTGCCGCTGTTGGCGGCGACACCTGCGACGTCGCCTGCGCCAGGTTCGACAGGCCCCAGCCACCTGGAGAGCTCGGCAAGGCTGCCACCGGCACGCCCTCGTGCGCCGTCTTCATGAAGCGCGACCAGACTTCGACCGGCAAGCCGCCGCCGGTCGCCTTCTTGGTCGGCGAGTTGTCGTCATTGCCGAGCCACACGCCGGTGACGAGGTTGGCGGTGTAGCCGATGAACCAGGCGTCGCGGTAGTCCTGGCTGGTGCCGGTCTTGCCGGCCGCCGGCCAGCCCGGGATCTCCGCCTTCTTGGCCGTGCCGCTGATCAGCGTTTCCCGCATCATCGCGTTCATCATGCCGACATAGCGCGGATCGACCACTTGGTTGTGCTCGTCCGCCTGGCGCATGTAGAGCAGCTTGCCACTGAGCGTCCTGATCCGCGTGACGACATGCGGCGTCGCCGCGAAGCCGCCATTGGCGAAGGGTGCATAGGCGCCGACCAGCTCGACCATCGAGACTTCGGAGGTGCCGAGCGCGATCGAGGCGTTGGGCTCGAGTTTCGACGAGATGCCGAGCCGGTGCGCGGTGCGCACTACGTTCTTCGGACCGACCTCGAGGCCGAGGCGGATGGCGACCGTGTTGAGCGACATCGCGAGCGCCTGGGTCAGCGTCACCGCGCCGAAATATTCGTGGGTGTAGTTCTCAGGCTTCCAGCCCTTGACCTCGATCGGCGCGTCCTGGCGGAGCGTGTCGGGCGTCAGCCCCTGCTCGAGCGCGGTCAGGTACACGAATGGCTTGAACGAGGAGCCCGGCTGGCGCCTGGCGGTGACCGCGCGGTTGTACTGGCTCTCGGAATAATTCCGGCCGCCGACCATGGCGCGCACCGCGCCGTCAGGCGTCATCGCCACCAGCGCGCCCTGGCTGACATTGAATTTCACGCTTTTGGCTGCCAGCTCGTCGATGATGGCGGCTTCCGCCACGCTCTGGAGCTTCGGATCGATCGTGGTCTCGACCTTGATGCTCTCGTCGATCTGACCGACCAGATCGTCCAACACCTCGCCGATCCAGTCGGCGACGTAATTGACCGTGCCGGCGCCGACCGGCTTCACATTGTAGGAGGGTTGGCCGATCGAGGCCTGCGCCTGCGCTTCGGTGATGAATTTGGCATCGGCCATCGCTGTGAGCACGATATTCGCGCGCGCTTCTGCGCCCTCGGGGTTGCGGTTCGGCGCGAGCCGCGAAGGCGATTTGACGAGGCCGGCCAGCATCGCGGCTTCTGCGACGGTGACGTTCTTGGCCGACTTGCCGAAATAGCGCTGCGCGGCGGCCTCGACCCCATAGGCGCCCGAGCCGAAATAGACGCGGTTGAGATAGAGCTCCAAGATCTCGTTCTTGGAATGCTTGCGCTCCAGCCAGATCGCGAGCTCCGCTTCCTGCAGCTTGCGCGCCATGGTGCGCTCCTGGGTCAGGAACAGGTTTTTCGCCAATTGCTGCGTCAGCGTCGAGCCACCCTGCGACACGCCGCGATGGAGCACGTTGGTGACGAGCGCGCGCAGGATGCCGACGGGGTCGATGCCGAAATGCGAATAGAAGCGACGATCCTCGATGGCGATGAACGCCTTGGGCAGATATTGCGGCAGATCCTTCAGCGAGACGTTGGCGCCGGCCATCTCGCCGCGCTGCGCCAGCATGCTGCCGTCGATGCCGACGATCTGGATCGTCGGCGGCCGCTTGGGGATCTCCAGCGACTGGATCGGCGGCAAATGAGCGCCGACATAGATCACGACGCCGATCACGGCGATCGCGCCCCACAGGCCCAGCACCGCGCCCCAATAGACGAGGCGACCGAGACCGGCGCCAATGCGCGACTTGGATCGCCGCTTGGCACCGCCGCGGCCGGCCGGCGCCTTCCGCTCGCGCGGCGGCTCGTCGCCGGCATCCTCGCTCTTGCGTTTGGCGGATGATTTCGTTGATTTCTTCGGCTTGTCATCGCCGCCAGGAATGCGGTCGGCCGCGGTCAAGCGCAGATCGGCGAGTGCCGCAGGCAAGCCGAACAATGGCTCCTTCCGCCCACCCTTTTTCTTTCCCAACCCCATACGCAAAACGCCCGGTCAGCCCGCCCCGCCGCACGCTAGCGGTCGCTGTTTAAGGCCCGGTTACCCAGAGCTTAACGCGCGATTAGGAGGTGCGGCATTCGATGGCCGCAGTTCCGCTGGGTGGGCGGCAGAGCTAGGATCGCCGGCATAAAACAACAGGGAACTCAGATGGGCCACATCGATCCGACCAAGGAGATTTTCGCGCAGTTCCGGGGCAACGATCGCCCCGGTCCGATCCACATGCTCAACCTGGTGCGCTTGCGCAAGGAGGCGGCCTATCCGGACGGCCGCAAGACGAGCGGTGCGGAAGCCTATGCGGCCTATGGCCGCGAGAGCGGCCCGGTGTTCAAACGCCTCGGCGGCCGCATCGTCTGGCAGGGCAAATTCGAGCTGATGCTGATCGGCCCCGAGACCGAGCGCTGGGACCATTGCTTCATCGCCGAATACCCAAGCGTCGCCGCCTTCGTCGAGATGATCCGCGACCCCGTCTATCGCGAAGCGGTGAAGCACCGGCAGGCCGCGGTGGAGGACTCACGGCTCATTCGGCACGCGGTGCTGCCGGTGGGGAAGAACTTTGGCGAGGTGCCGACCTGAGTGGCGTAGGCGGACTCCCGCCTCAACGTGATGGCCGGGCTGGGCCCGGCCATCACGCCTTTCCTGCTCGCTCCTAACCCGCCGGACTCGCATCCTCAATGATCGGGCCGAACAGCTCCCAACGTTCGCCGTTGAACTTCATCATCTGAAGCTGCTTGTTGACGCGGTAGTCGGTCGGTGAGGTATTGGCCTTGATGCCGGGCAGCGCGGTGTCGCTGGTCACGTCCTTCAGCGAGGCGGCCTGCTTCATGACGTTCTCGCGCGTCAGGTCGTCGCCGCACTGCTTCAGCACATGGACCAGCAGCTGCGCCGTGCTGTAGCCGTAGGTGTTGAAGTTCGAGTCCTTGTCGCCATCCGGATAATACTTGGCCATGAAGTCGAAATACCTCTTAAGGCCGGCATCGTCCTTCCAGGTCGGATCGAGTGGTTCCTTGCCGTAATTGACGCTGATCAGGCCCTTGGCGGCGTCGAGGCCGGCCGGCTTCAGCACCGCGCCGACCGAGGTGGCGTTGATGTCAACGATCTGCACCGGATGCCAGCCCATCTCGGCGATCTTCTTGATCGCCTGCGCCGCCTGCTTCGGCGTGGTGGCGCTGAAGAACAGATCGGCGCCGGCGTCCTTGATCTTGAGGATCTGCGAATCGACAGTCGGATCGGAGACTTCGTAGGAAGCTTCAGTCACGATCATCTTGGCAGCTTTGTCGCCGAGACCGGCCTTGATGCCGTTCAGATAGTCCTTGCCGAGGTCGTCGTTCTGATAGAGCACGCCGATCTTGGCGTTCGGATGCTCCTTCAGGATGTACTGTCCGTAGATGCGGCCTTCGACGAAGTAGTTGGGGTTGAAGCCCATCGTCCACGGAAAGTTCTTCGGATCCGTGAACCTCGAGGCTCCGGTCGCCGCGAACAGTTGCGGCACCTTCTTCGAGTTGAGATATTTCTGCACGGCTGCGTTCACCGGCGTGCCGATGATCTGGAAGGTCAGCAGGACCTCGTCGCTCTCGACCAGCTTGCGAATCTGCTCCACGGCCTTCGGCGGCGAGTAGGCGTCGTCATACTGGATCAGATTGATCTTGCGGCCGTTGACGCCGCCCTGGTCGTTGATCATCTTGAAATAGGCGGCTTGGGTCTTGCCGATCGACGAATAGGCCGACGCCGGTCCAGAAAACGGCATCGTCTGGCCGACCTTGATCTCGGTATCGCTGGCACCCGGATCATATTTCTTCTGGGCATTGGCCGCCGGCATCGACAGCGCCAGGGTCAGCGCCGTTGCAGTGGCCAGATGCAGAATTCCATTCCTCATTCGCATTTCCTCATTGTTTATTGCCGGTGATCAATCGGGTGCGCTCATGCGCACCTGATGTCACCGCTGAGGGCGAGTGTGGATGAGGCGTTGTTGCAACGCAAGTTGGGCGTGCACCCGCAGTTCGTAGGGTGGGTTAGCCTTGCGGCTGCGCAAAGCGCAGTCCGCTGGGCGTAACCCACCACTTCTGTTTCCGCGGAAATCAAAAAGGTCGGTTACGCTGCGCTAACCCACCCTACCCAGTAACTAACCCGCTGGACCCGCATCCTCCATGATCGGGCCGAACAGCTCCCAGCGTTCGCCGTTGAACTTCATCATCTGCATCTGCTTGTTGACGCGGTAGTCGTTCGGCCCGGTGTTGATCTTGATGCCGGGCAGCGCGAAGCTCGGGGTGAAGTCCTTGATGTTGGCGACCTGCTTCATCACGTTCTCACGTGACAGGTCGTCGCCGCACTGTTTCAGCACTTGCGTCAGCAATTCGGCGACGGAATAAGCATAGGTGTTGACGGTATTGAGCTTGTCGCCTTCGGGGAAATACTTGTCCATGAAGGCGAAGAAGGCTTTCACGCCCGGATCGTCCTTCCACTGGGGATCGCCGGGCTCCTTGCCGTATTGGGTCGAGATGATGCCCTTGGAGATATCGAGGCCGGCCGGCTTCAGCGTCGCCGAGATCGGGCTCGCATTGATGTCGAGAATGTGCACCGGCGTCCAGCCGAGCTCGGCGACTTTCTTGATCGCCTGCGCCGCGAACTTGGGTGTCGAGGCATCATAGAAAAGATCGGCGCCCAACGACTTCAGCTTGACCACCTGCGAGTCCACCGTCGGATCGGTGACTTCGTAGGAGACTTCGCCGACGATCATGCCGGCGGCCTTGTCACCGAGACCGCTCTTGAGGCCGGCGAGATAGTCGCGGCCCATATCGTCGTTCTGGTAGAGCACGCCGATCTTGGCGTTCGGATGCTCCTTGAGGATGTACTTGGCGTAGATGCGTCCCTCGGACACGTAGTTGGGATTATAGGCGATGGTCCAGGGATAGTTCTGCGGATCGTTGAAGCGCGCGGCGCCGGTCGAGGCCAGCAGCTGCGGGATCTTCTTGCCGTTGAGATATTTTTGCACGGCGGCGTTCGCGGCGGTGCCGATGATCTGGAAGGTGAACAGCACCTCGTCGCCTTCGACGAGCTTGCGCACCTGCTCGACCGTCTTCGGCGGCGAATAGGCATCGTCATACTGGATCAGATTGATCTTGCGGCCGTTGATGCCGCCCTGATCGTTGATCATCTTGAAGTAGGCGGCCTGGGTCTTGCCGATATTGGCGTAGACGGAATAGGGCCCGGAGAACGGCACGGTCTGGCCGATCTTGATCTCGGTGTCGCTCGCGCCGGTGTCGTATTTCTTCTGGGCGAGAGCTTGGTTGGCGGAGAACGCGAAGGCGAGCGCCGCCGTGGCAGTGATGAAGGCTCTGCGATTGCTCATGTGGGGTTGTTCCTCCTGACGGAATTTCCGACCGACGGTCTTGTCCCGTTGATTGCCAACGGTCGCCATCGCTGTCGCAGATTGTGGAGGAACGGCAGGCGACGCGCAAGGATCGCGGCGCCGCGCTATGGCGTCTCAGGTCAGGAACAAGACTGACAGTGCGAGCGCCGCCGGCAGCGCCTGCACCATCAGGATGCGCGTGCTAACGGTCGCTGCGCCATAAGCGCCGGCCACGATCACGCAAAGCAGGAAAAACGCCTTGATCTGGAACGCGAAGGCCGGATTGCCGTGCACCAGCCCCCATACCAGGCCTGCGGCCAGAAAGCCGTTATAGAGCCCCTGGTTGGCGGCTAGCACCTTTGTGATTGCTGCCTTCTCCGGCGTGTTGCGGAAGACCTTCAAGCCCTGCGGCTTGTCCCAGAGAAACATCTCCAGGATCAGGAAGTAAGCGTGCAGTGCGGCGACCAGCGCCACCAAAATATTCGCGATCCAGATCAAGTTGAGCTCCCCCAGCGTCAGCTTTCGGGTGGACGTTAGCACGGTGGGCGTGGCAAGTGCGATGGCGTGTTTCGATGCCATGGTGCTGCAATGCCCGCGCGACCGACCAACCCACCTGTAACCTTCGGCCTCGATTGGCTGGCGACGCCGATCGGGATTGCGCTGCTGGTCACCGACGCCGCGGGCGCCTTGCGCGCGCTCGACTGGGAGGATTACGAGCACCGCATGCGCGAGCTCTTGCGCCTGCATTACGGTGTGGTGGATCTGAGTGACCAACCCGCGCCCGCGGCCATGCGGACCGCGCTGTCGGGCTATTTCGACGGCGACCTCGGCCAGCTCTCAGGCATCGCCTGGCGCATCGCCGGCACGCCGTTCCAGCAGAAGGTCTGGAATGCGTTGACGCAAATCCCTGCCGGCACCACGATGAGTTACAGCGCGCTCGCTGCCAGGATCGACATGCCCAAAGCCATTCGCGCCGTCGGCCATGCCAACGGCTCCAACCCGATCAGCGTGGTGCTGCCGTGCCACCGCCTGATCGGCGCCGATGGTTCTCTGGTGAAGTATGGCGGCGGCATCGAGCGCAAGCGCTGGCTGCTGCGGCATGAAGGCGTGGCGGTTTAGATAGCCGCCTGTCGTCATTCCGGGGCGCGTAGCGCGAACCCGGAATCCATTTCTCCGCGTCACCAGTGGCACGATGGATTCCGGGTTCGCCGCTGCGCGACGCCCCGGAACGACGCGAGGAGAGAGGTGCGCAGCCGCCCTCACGCCGCCGGCTGAACCTGCTTGTCGCCGGCCATCACGTGGGTCAGCGCGCTCTTGATCGCGGCCTGGCGTGTCGGTGCGCTGATCTGTGCGCCCAGGAGGTCGGTGACGTAGAACACGTCGCGGGCGCGCTCGCCGAAGGTCGCGACATGGGCCGAGGCGATGTTGAGGTTGAGCTTCGAGATCGCGGTGGTCAGCTCGTAGAGCAGGCCGGGCCGGTCCAGGCCGGACATTTCGATCACTGTGTAGCGGTCGGACCATTGGTTGTTGATGGTCACTTCCGGCTCGATCACGAACGGCCGCGCCTTGCCGCGCACGGTGCGCCGCGCCACCACCTCGGGCAGACGCAGCTTGCCTTCCAGAACGTCCTCGATCATCTCGCCGATGCGCGTGGCGCGCCGTCCCTCGTCCTCGTCACGGTCGTATTCCCTGGAGATCGAGATGGTGTCGAGCGCGCGACCGTCGGTCGTGGTGTAGATCTGGGCATCGACGATGTTGGCGCCGGCCGAGGCACAGGCGCCCGCGATGATCGACAGCAGCCAGGGATGGTCGGCGGCGAAGATGGTCAGCTCGGTGACGCCACGCACCTCGTCGAAGCCGACATTGATCGCAAGCTTGTGGCCGGCCTGCTCGCTGGCACGGACGAAGCGCGCATGGCGGATCTTGCGCGGCAGCTCGACCTTGAGCCAATAGGCCGGATAGTGCCGGCCGATATAGGCGTCGAGCTCTTCCGCCGGCCATTCCGCGAAGGCGTTACGGAATTCGGCGTATGCGGCCGTGAGGCGCTTGCCGCGGTCAACCTCCGAGAAGCCGCCCGTCAGCACCGGTTCGGTCTCGTAGTACAGCGAGCGCAAGAGCTGCGCCTTCCAGCCGTTCCACACGCCTGGGCCGACGCCGCGGATGTCCGCGGTGGTCAGGATCGTCAAGAGTTTCATCTGCTCGACCGACTGCACCACCGCGGCGAAATTCTCGATCGTCTTGCGGTCGGAGAGATCGCGCGACTGTGCGACCGTGGACATCGTCAGATGCTCCTCGATCAGCCAGGCCACGAGCTCGGTGTCGGCCGGACTGAAGCCGAGCCGCGGGCAGAGCCGTCGCGCCACCTTGGCGCCGGCGATCGAGTGATCTTCGGGCCGGCCCTTGGCGACGTCGTGCAGCAGCGTCGCAATGTAGATCACGGAGCGATGCTCTGGCCGGATCTTGCGCATCAGGTCGCTCGCCACCGCGAATTCCTCGATGCCGCCGCGTTCGATGTCCTGAAGGAAGCCGACGCAGCGGATCAAATGCTCGTCGACGGTGTAGTGATGATACATGTTGAACTGCATCATCGAGACGATCTTGCCAAAGGCGCGGATGAAATGGCCGAGCACGCCGGTCTCGTTCATCCGCCGCAGCACGATCTCCGCGTTGTCGGACGTCAGGATCTCCATGAACAGCCGGTTGGCCTCGGGATTCTCGCGCATCTGCGCGTTGATCAGGCCGAGCGAGCGCGTCACGTCACGCATCGCGTCCGGATGGAAAGCGAGATTGTTCTTCTGCGCCAGGCGGAAGATGCGGATCAAATTGACCGGATCGTGCTTGAACACGTCGGGCGCCGCGACGTTGATGCGGTTGTTGTCGACGATGAAATCGTCGCTGTCGGGCACCCGCCGCTTCGCCGCGGTGGGGCGCAGCCGCGCCATCATCCGGCTCAGCACCGGCGCGGGCTTGGCCTGCTGGTCCTCGAGCTTGGCGCAGAGGATGGCAGTGAGGTTGCCGACTTCCTTGGCGACCAGGAAGTAGTGCTTCATGAAGCGCTCGACGTCCTGCATGCCGGGATGCGAGGTGTAGCCGAGCCGGACCGCGATCTCGCGCTGAAGGTCGAAGGAGAGGCGCTCTTCGGCGCGGCCGGAGTAAAAGTGAAGATTGCAGCGTACCGACCAGAGGAAGTCGGCGCAGCGGCGGAAGGTGCGGTATTCCTGCGCGTCGAACACGCCGCGGTCGACCAGCTCGTCGGTGTCGCTCACGCGGTAGACGTATTTTGCGATCCAGAACAGCGTGTGCAGGTCGCGGAGCGCACCCTTGCCGTCCTTGACGTTGGGTTCGACCAGATAACGCGATTGGCCGCCGCGGCGATGCCGCTCCTCACGCTCGGCGAGTTTCGCGGTGACGAACTCCGACGCAGTGCCTTGCACGACCTCCTTGTCGAAGCGGGCGACCAGCTCGTCATAGAGCGGCCGGTCGCCGGTAAGGAAGCGCGTCTCCAGGATCGCGGTGCGGATGGTCATGTCGCCGCGCGCCTGCCGGATCGACTCGTCGACCGAGCGGGTGGCGTGACCGACCTTCAGCCCCATGTCCCAAAGACAATAGAGGATGGCCTCGGCGACCTGCTCGCCCCAGGCGGTCTGCTTGTAGGGCAGGATGAAGAGCAGATCGATGTCGGACTCGGGAGCCATCAGGCCGCGGCCGTAGCCGCCGGTTGCCACCACCGCCATGCGCTCGGCACCGCTCGGGATCGGCGAGCGGTAGAGATGGCGCGTTGCCGCCGAATACAGGATGCGGATGATCTCGTCCTGCACGTGGCACAGCCGCTCGGCGCAGCGCCGGCCGTGACGGTCCTTCAGCAGGATCGTCTGTGCCGCGGCGCGCGACGCAATCAGCTCGGCCTTGAGCAGTTGCGCCATGGCCGTGCGGAATGCGTCCTCGCGTCCCTGGTGCTTCTCGGCAAGCGCATCGACCGCGGCGGTGATCCGCGCGGTGTCGAAGCGATCGTCCACCTCGGCCTTGTGCTCAGTCGCGACGCTGTCCATGTCTCACCGGATATAAGAGGCGGCAGGCGCTGTCACCCGCCATTCTCTCGCAATAGTCGTTCCATGCTGGAAACGTGCGGCTTTGGGCAAAGCTGTTCTCAGCCGGCGCGCTTTCGAGAGGCGGATTTTCTCGTTGACCTCTAGATATAACTCATTGAAAAACAATGAAGTTTTGAGGAGGCCGGGCATGACTAAAGTTACACGACGCGTACTTTTGGCGGGAGCGGTCGCTCTTGCCGTGTCCCCCGCGGCGCGAGCGGCGGATCCACTCAAGGAAATCCGTATCGACTGGGCGACCTATAATCCGGTGTCGATGGTCCTGAAGCAGAAGGGGCTCCTGGAAAAGGAGTTCGCCAAGGACGGCATCACCGTCACCTGGGTGCAGTCGGCCGGCTCCAACAAGGCGCTCGAATTCCTCAATGCGGGCTCGATCGATTTCGGCTCGACCGCGGGCTCGGCGGCGCTGGTCGCACGTATCAACGGCAACCCGATCAAGTCGATCTACGTCTATTCGCGTCCCGAATGGACGGCGTTGGTGACATCAAAGGATTCCAAGATCGCCGATGTGGCCGGCCTCAAGGGCAAGCGCGTCGCGGTGACGCGCGGCACCGATCCGCATATTTTCCTGGTGCGCGCGCTGCTTGGCGCAGGTCTCACCGAAAAGGACATCACGCCGGTGCTGCTCCAGCACGCCGACGGCAAGACCGCGCTGATCCGCGGCGACGTCGATGCGTGGGCCGGGCTGGATCCGATGATGGCGCAGGCCGAGGTCGAGGATGGCGCGAAACTGTTCTACCGCAAGGCCGAGGCCAACACTTGGGGCATCCTCAATGTGCGCGAGCAGTTTTTGAAGGACTATCCGGACGCCGCCCGCCGCGTGCTCGCCGTTTACGAAGAGGCGCGCAAATATTCGCTGGCGAATTACGACGAGCTCAAGAAGACCTTCATCGCCGTGACCAAACTGCCGGAGCCTGTCGTCGACAAGCAGCTCAAGGAGCGCACCGAGCTCACTCACAGCCGCATCGGCGCGCCTCAGCGTGAATCGATCCTCGCCGCTGGCCTCGCACTGCAACAGGCCGGCGTCGTCGACGCCAAGGTCGATGTGAAGGCGACGCTGGATGCGTTGATCGACGACCAGGTGCCGTTGCCAACGAATTGAGGGGGCTCTTTCCCTCTCCCCTTGTGGGGGAGGGTGCCTCGCGAAGCGAGGCGGGTGAGGGGTTCTTTCCTCACGATCAGTATTGCGAGCCGAGAGAACCCCTCATCCGGCGCTTCGCGCCACCTTCTCCCGCAAGGGGAGAAGGGAAAAGCAGCGGAGGGCATGGCAAGAGTAGTGTTGCAATCTCGCACAAGACGCGTTTCCTACCGGCCATGATCTCCGACGCGCGAGTCCTGCAACAGACTACGGAACCGGCCGAAAGCGCCGCTGCGCCTTCGTGGTTGTCGCGTTATGGGCGTCCATTGCTGGGTGTGTTGTTGCCGCTTACCCTCGCGCTCGGTTGGGAGTTCCTGGTCTGGCGCGGCTGGTCCAACGGCCGGCTGGTGCCGCCGCCCTCGCGCGTGTTCGCCACCATCGTTGATCTTGCCCGCTCCGGTGAGTTGGTCCGTCACATCGCCGCGACACTGTGGCGCGTCGGTCTCGGCTTTGCGTTCGGCGTGGTCGCGGGCACCTTCCTCGGCGCCATATCCGGCTATTGGTCGCTGGCGCGGAGGCTGCTCGATCCGACCGTGCAGGCGCTGCGCGCAATTCCATCGCTGGCCTGGGTGCCGCTGTTCATCCTCTGGCTCGGCATCTTCGAGACCTCCAAGATTGCGCTGATCGCGGTCGGCGTGTTCTTCCCTGTGTATCTCGGCGTGATGGGCGCGATCCTCATGGTCGATCGCAAGATCGTCGAGGTCGGTCGCACCTTCCGTCTCTCCGGACCTGCCATGATCCGCCGTATCCTGCTGCCTGCGGTGCTGCCGGCCTATGTCGTGTCCTTGCGCGTCGGTCTTGGTCTGGGCTGGATGTTCGTGGTGGCGGCCGAGCTGATCGGCGCGTCCGAAGGGCTCGGCTATCTCCTGCTCGACGGCCAGCAGCTCGGCAAGCCCGCGCAGATCCTCGCCGCCATCGTGATCTTCGCGATCCTCGGCAAGCTCACGGATTGGTTGATCGAGATCGCGGCTGCGCCCTTCCTGCGCTGGCAGGACGCCTTCGGGCGTACGACGGGAGCATAAGGCGATGCTGGCGCTCGACCGGGTCAGCAAGACCTATCCCAACGGCGTGCAGGCGCTGGCGCGTTTTTCCGCCGAGATCAGGCAAGGCGAGATCGTCGCCATCATTGGCGGCTCGGGCTGCGGCAAGTCCACGCTGCTGCGCGCCATTGCGGGCCTCGACCGCGCAAGCTCGGGCACGGTGACGCTGGACAACGAGGCGATCGCCGCGCCGCATGCCAAGATCGGCATCATCTTCCAGGAGCCGCGGCTGCTGCCCTGGCTCAGCGTCGCCGACAATATCGGCTTTGGTCTTGCCGATGAGCCTGCGACCGAGCGGCGCGAGAAGGTGGCGCGTGCGCTCGATCGCGTCGGGCTCGCCGAGAAGGCGCAGGCCTGGCCGCGCGAGCTCTCGGGCGGGCAGGCACAGCGCGTCGCGATCGCCCGCGCCCTGGTGCCGCAGCCCGAGGTGCTCTTGCTCGACGAGCCGTTCTCGGCGCTCGATGCCTTCACCCGCAGGGACCTCCAGGATCATCTGCTCGATCTCTGGGCCGACACGCGGCCGACGCTCATCCTCGTCACGCATGACGTCGACGAGGCCGTGGTGCTGGCCGACCGCGTGCTGGTGATGCGGCCGCGGCCGGGCCGGCTGTTCGACCAGATCGAGATCAATCTCGGCCGGCCACGCGACCGCAGTGCGCCGCTGTTCGAGAATTTCAAGCGAAGTGTGCTGACGTCACTCGACCGCTCGCTCGACCGCAACGTGCCCGACCGTGACGCAACCCAGGGTCCCGGTCAGGCCATGTGGTGGTGACAATTTCTCTCTGAGCCGGTACATCGCAAGCCGGTACTTCGTAGAGACGATTTTTCCGGGAGAGAACAATATGGACGCCGCAGAACTGCGCCAGATGCAGGCCCCGATCAAGGAGCGCTACAAGACCGATCCCAAGACCGCGATGATCACGCTGAAGGCCAAGGGCTCGACCGACAGCGAAGGCATCGCCTGCAAGGTCGAGACCGGCCGCGCCATCGCAATGGCCGGCCTGCATCCCGCAACCGGCGGCTCCGGCCTCGAGCTCTGCTCCGGCGACATGCTGCTCGAGGCGCTGGTCGCCTGCGCCGGCGTCACGCTGAAATCGGTCGCGACCGCGATCGAGGTGCCCTTGAAGACCGGCAACGTCTACGCTGAGGGCGATCTCGATTTCCGCGGCACGCTCGGCGTCGACAAGGAGACCCCGGTCGGCTTCGCCGAGATCCGTCTGCGCTTCGAGGTCGACACTGATGCGCCGCAAGACAAGCTCGACCTGCTGCTCAAGCTGACCGAACGCTATTGCGTGGTCTATCAGACCATCAAGAACGGCCCGAAGGTTTCGGTCTCGATGCAGCGGATGTAGCGAGCGAAGGCCGCTCGCCCCACAATTAGTGTCGTCTCGGCGAAGCCCGGGACGACAAAGAAAAAAATGTCCCCCGAGCTCCACTTCATCCTAATCCTCGTTCTGCGCATGATGGTCGCGGCGGCGTTCGTCGTGACGGCGTCGATCATCACCGAGCGCTCAGGGCCGGTGATCGGAGCGCTGGTCGCGACCTTGCCGGTCTCGGCCGGACCATCCTACGTCTTCCTCGCGCTCGACCACGATGCCGCCTTCATCGCGCAGGGCGCACTGTCGAGCTTGCCGGTCAATGCAGCGACGATCTTCATGTGCGTTACCTATGTGGTGCTGGCACAGCGGCGCAGCCTTCTGGTGAGTTGCGGAAGCGCGGTCGCAGTCTGGATCGTGTTCGCATCGATCATCAAGCAGTTCGACTGGTCGCTCACCGCCGGGCTCGCCGCCAATCTGATCGCGTTCGGCATCTGCATTCCGCTGCTCGCGGGCTATCGCCACGCGAAGATGCCGCTGGTGACGCGGCGCTGGTATGACGTGCCGATGCGGGCTGCGCTGGTCGCGACCCTGGTCGCGATCGTCGTCTCGACCTCGGGCTGGGTCGGTCCCCGGATCAGCGGCATCATCGCGCTGTACCCGGTGGTGTTCTCCAGCATCATGGTGATCCTGCATCCCCGCATCGGCGGCCCTCCGACTGCTGCCGTGCTCGCCAACTCCGCCTGGGGCCTGCTCGGATTCGGCATGGCGATCGCCACAATGCACGTGGCGGTGGAATGGTTCGGTTCGGCCATCGGTCTTGGGCTTGCACTCGCCACATGCATCGTTTGGAACCTTACGCTATGGGGGATCGGGCGCAGTACGTTGCACAAGGCGCGGCAAGCACCGTGACACTACGGACATGCGGCACGGCGTCGCCGGATTCTTCCGTAGCAAACTCGCCATGACCGATCACGAGACGCTTTCCTTCAAACCCCTGAAGGACCAAGGCCATTTCAATTCAGCGCGGACCGAGCAGCGTGTAAGGCGTGCCGTCGTACAGCTTTAGGCTGCTTTGTCGGCCATCGCCTTTCCCAGAATTCGTTAGCACTTTATTCGAGTCTTATAGGTATTCAATCATCTTGCGTACCCGCCTCGGTCTTCGCAACGCGAGTTTACCGGCGGAATTTTCGATTGGAATTCGGTGCGTGTGCCGCGCCGTCACGTCCCCTGATCCCGTCACGCAATTTCATGATTTTGGAGATTCACTGATGTTTGGTCGCAAGTCCCGCAACGACGCGGACGCTCAGCTCGCAGCCATCGGGCGCTCGCAGGCCATGATCGAGTTTGCCATGGACGGCACGATCCTTCACGCCAACGAAAATTTCTTGAATGCCCTCGGCTATTCCCTCGACGAAATCAAGGGGAAGAAGCACGCCATGTTCATGCCGGCCGATCAGCGCGATAGCGCCGAGTACAAGGCGTTCTGGGCCGCATTGAACCGCGGCGAGTATCAGGCAAGCGAGTTCAAGCGGATCGCGAAGGGCGGCCGTGAGATCTGGATCGAAGCATCCTACAATCCGGTGCTCGACGGCGACGGCAAGACGGTGATGGTCGCCAAGATTGCGACCGAAATCACCGAGAAGAAGATCCGGAGCATGACGGACGCTTCGAAGATCGCTGCTGTGGGCCGCGCCCAGGCCGTGATCGAGTTCAAGCTCGACGGCACCATCGTCACCGCGAACGAGAATTTCTGCAAGGCGCTCGGCTATTCGCTTGCCGAGATCCAGGGCAAGCATCACAGCCTGTTCGTGACCCAGGCCGAGCGCGACGGCGCGGCCTATCGCGAGTTCTGGGCCAAGCTAAACCGCGGCGAATACCAGGCTGGCGAGTTCAAGCGCATCGGCAAGGGCGGCCGCGAGGTTTGGATTCTAGCCTCCTACAATCCGCTACTCGATGAGAACGGCAAGCCCTTCGGCGTCGCCAAGTTCGCGACCGACGTCACGGCGGAGAAGCTGAAGACCGCCGATCTCGCCGGTCAGATCGCGGCGATCGAAAAGGCGCAGGCGGTGATCGAGTTCAACATGGACGGCACGATCATCACCGCGAACGCCAACTTCCTCGGCGCGCTCGGCTATTCGCTGGCGGAGATCAAGGGCAAGCACCACAGCATGTTCGTCGAGCCGTCGGAGCGCGATGGCAATGGCTATCGCGAGTTCTGGGCCGCGCTCAACCGCGGTCAGTACCAGGCGGCCGAATACAAGCGCATCGGCAAGGGCGGCAAGGAGGTCTACATCCAGGCCTCCTACAACCCGATCATGGATCTCAACGGCAACCCGTTCAAGGTCGTGAAATATGCGACCGACGTCACGAAACAGGTGCTGGTCCGCATGGGCAACGAGCGCGTCCGCGGCATGATGGAATCGGTCGCCGCGGGTTCGGAGGAACTGAACGCCTCAGTGCGGGAGATTTCCGAGGCCATGACCAAATCGCGCGAGACCGCGATGAGCGCGGTGGAGCAGGTCGCTTCCGCTGATGCCCAGGCCCAGCGCCTCACTGAAGCGGCGCTGGCGATGAGCGGGATCGTCGAGCTCATCAACAACATCACCGGGCAGATCAATCTCCTTGCACTTAACGCCACCATCGAATCCGCCCGCGCCGGCGAAGCCGGTCGGGGCTTTGCAGTGGTGGCCTCGGAGGTCAAGAGCCTCGCTAACCAAGCCAAGCAGGCCACTGACAAGATCGGCGCTGAGATCGGTAGCCTCAACGGTATCTCCGGAGACGTCGTCACCGCCCTGGCTTCGATCAAGACGGCTATCAGCAACGTCAGCGAATATGTGACGTCGACGGCCGCGGCAATCGAAGAGCAGAGCACCGTGACCAACGAGATGTCGACCAGCATGCAGCGCGCCGCAGCGGAAGCAGCGGCGATTTCGGCGAGGGCATAGCCAGCGCTCGGAACGGGGGTGGGTTAGCGGAGCGTTTAGTTTCTGCGGTGACGGAAGTGGTGGGTTACGCCTTCGGCTAACCCACCCCACGGCACCTCATGCCTTCGGCAGCTTGGCCTTCAAAGCATACAGCGCGTCCAGTGCTTCGCGCGGCGACATCTCGTCCGGATGCAGCGCCTTCACCGCGTCCATCAGCAGTTCGGCTTCGCTCGGCGGGGCGGCTTCTGCGGCGGCGCGCGAGGGCACCGCGAACAGCGGCAGATCGTCGGCCAGCGCGCGCGCCGTCTGACCGCGGTCCTGGGCTTCCAGCTTCGCCAGCACCGATTTCGCGCGCGTGATCACGGCCGGTGGCAGGCCAGCGAGCTTGGCGACCTGAATGCCGTAAGAGCGATCGGCCGAACCCGGCAACACCTCGTGCAGGAACACGACGTTGCCCTGCCATTCCTTCACCCGCACGGTCGCGTTGAACATCCGCGGCAGTTTTGCGGAGAGCGCGGTCAGTTCGTGATAATGCGTCGCGAACAGCGTGCGGCAACGATTGCTCTCGTGCAGATGCTCGATCGCGGCCCAGGCGATCGAGAGGCCGTCGAAGGTCGCAGTGCCGCGGCCGATTTCATCGAGGATCACGAGCGCGCGCTCGCCGGCCTGGTTCAGGATCGCGGCGGTCTCGACCATCTCGACCATGAAGGTGGAACGGCCGCGGGCGAGATCGTCGGCGGCGCCGACACGTGAGAACAGGCGGTCGATGATGCCGATCCGCGCGCGTGTCGCCGGCACGAAGCTGCCGATCTGGGCGAGCAACGCAATCAGCGCGTTCTGGCGCAGGAAGGTCGATTTACCGGCCATGTTCGGACCGGTCAGCAACCAGAGCTGGCCGGACTTTTGCGCAGGGCCCGGCGAGAGATCGCAGGCATTGGCGATGAACGGCTCGCCATTGCGCTTCAAGGCCTGCTCGACCACCGGATGGCGACCCGCCTCGATGGCAAAGCCGAGAGACGCGTCCACCTCGGGCCGCACATAGTTCTCGTCGATCGCCAGCTTGGCCAGCGACGTCGCGACGTCGAGCAGCGCAAAGGCGTGAGCGGCGGCGCGCAGCTCCTCGCTGATTGCCAGAGCCTTGGCGCAGAGCCGCTCGAAAATTTCGAGCTCGAGTCCGAGTGCGCGGTCGCCGGCATTGGCGATCTTGGCTTCGATCTCTCCCAGTTCCGAGGTGGTAAAGCGGACCTGGCCGGCCAGCGTCTGGCGGTGGATGAAGGTTGCGTTCAGCGGCGCCGACATCAGTTTGTCGCCGTGCTGCGCGGTGACCTCGACGAAATAGCCGAGCACGTTGTTGTGCCGGATTTTGAGACCCTTCACACCCGTGTTGTCGGCGTAGCGCGCCTGCATCGAGGCCACCACCAGGCGTGAGGCGTCGCGGAGGTTTCGCGTTTCGTCCAGCGCGGGCTCATAGCCTTGGCGAACGAACCCGCCGTCGCGCTTGATCAGCGGCAGTTGATCGTCGAGCGCCCTGGCGAATTCCGCCGCGAGCTCGCGCGATGGCCTTTGCAGCGCCGCCATCACCACGGCGATCTCCTGCGGCGGCTGGTCGAGTTCGTCAAGCCGCGTCAGCACCTGGTCGGCGGCGATGATGCCGTCGCGCAGGCCGGCGAGGTCGCGCGGCCCGCCGCGGCCGACGGATATACGGGCCAGCGCTCGCGACATGTCGGGGGCGCCGCGCAGGATGCTGCGAATGTCCTCGCGCGCGGCCGAGTCAGCAACGAAGCTGCCGACGGCATCGAGCCGCCGCGCAATCGCCGCCGCATCGGTCAGCGGCGCGGCAAGCCGCTGCGCCAGCAGGCGCGAGCCGGCCGAGGTCACCGTGCAGTCGATCGCATCGAGCAGCGAGCCGCGGCGTTCTCCGGCCAAGGTCCGCGTCAGTTCGAGATTGGCACGGGTGGCGGGATCGATCGCCATGGTTGCGCCCGAGGCTTCGCGCGCGGGCGGCGACAGCGGCGGATGTTTGCCGACCTGGGTGCGGTCGACATAGGTGACGGCGGCGGCGGCGGCAGTGGCTTCCAGCCGCGTCAGCTGGGACAGTCCGTCCATGGTCGCGACGGCAAAATAGTCGCATAGCCGCTTCTCGGCGGTGGCGCCGTCGAAGACGTCGCGGGTCAGCGGCGTCACCGCCGGCAGCTCGCGCAGAGTCTGTCCAAGCTCGCTGTCGTTATAGAGCGCGTCGGTGACGATCACCTCGTTCGGATTGATGCGCGCCAGAGTGGCGGCGAGTTCGCCGCCCGAACATTCCGTCACCGTGAATTCGGCGGTCGAGATGTCGATCCAGGCGAGGCCAAAGCGGTCACCGCCCGCCGATGAGCGCGCGCGCGCGAGCGCCAGCAGGTAATTGTTGGCGCGCGCGTCGAGCAGCGTGTCCTCGGTCAGCGTGCCCGGCGTGACCAGGCGCACCACGCCGCGGCGCACGACACTCTTGTTGCCGCGCGCCTTGGCGGCGGCGGGATCCTCGGTCTGCTCGCACACCGCGACCCGGTGCCCGGCGACGATCAGCCGGTGCAGATAATCCTCGGAGCGCTCGACCGGCACGCCGCACATCGGGATATCGGCGCCTTGATGCTTGCCACGCTTGGTCAGGACGATGCCGAGTGTCCTGGAGGCGATCTCTGCGTCCTCGAAGAACAGCTCGTAAAAGTCGCCCATCCGGTAGAACAGCAAGAGGCCCTGATGCGCCGCCTTGATTTCAAGGTACTGTTCCATCATCGGCGTGACGCGCGCGGCGGCTTCCGCCTGCGGCGCGGGCGTATCTTCGGGGGGCGGTACAGGGATCGGCTGTTGCATTGTCATGAGAGCGTTTTCAAGTGAAGTGGGCACCGGTTCGCGTGAAGAAAACGCGTCAGAACAAGAGTCTTGGAGTGCGGTATTGACCGCGCTCCAAGCGGCGCAACCTACAAAATTTCGCCCCGCGCTCCTATCGCTTTGGCCGGGAAGGGGAGGTTTTCCACGTTGTCCGCACCGCGGCATGCGCAACTCGCGTGCGCACCCCCAGGAACACGCGCGTATCGGTCAATTGACCTCCCGCGGGCACCCTCCTAAAACTCCGCCGACATTGAAGAATTTAGGCCGGATCGCGGCATTCAGGGAGAACAACGATGCGTGACGTCTTTATCTGCGATGCCGTGCGGACCCCGATCGGCCGTTTTGGCGGCTCGCTCGCCAAGGTGCGTGCCGACGACCTTGCGGCGGCCCCGATCAAGGCTCTGATGGCCAAGCACCCCAATCTCGATTGGGCACAGGTTGACGAGGTCTTCTTCGGCTGTGCCAACCAGGCCGGCGAGGACAACCGCAACGTTGCACGCATGGCGCTCCTGCTTGCGGGCCTGCCGGATTCGGTTCCAGGCCAGACCCTGAACCGGCTCTGTGCCTCCGGTCTCGATGCGGTCGGTGCCGCCGGCCGCGCCATCCGCTCCGGCGAGATCGAGCTTGCGATTGCCGGCGGCGTCGAATCCATGACGCGCGCGCCCTTCGTGATGGGCAAGGCGCAGGAAGCGTTCTCGCGCTCGGCTGAGATCTTCGACACCACGATCGGCTGGCGCTTCATCAATCCGCTGCTGAAGGCGCAGTATGGCGTCGACGCGATGCCCGAGACCGGCGAGAACGTCGCCGAGGAATTCCAGGTCTCGCGCGCCGATCAGGACGCCTTCGCGATCCGCTCGCAGCAGCGCGCGGGCGCCGCGATTGCGGCCGGCTATTTCGCCGAGGAGATCATCCCGATCACCATTCCCGGCGGCAAGGCCGGCCCTGTTACAGTCGACAAGGACGAGCATCCGCGTCCCGAGACCACGCTCGAAGCCCTGACCAAGCTCAGGCCAATCGTGCGCAATCCCGGCACGGTGACCGCCGGCAACGCCTCCGGCGTCAATGACGGCGCCGCCGCGATGATCCTGGCGTCCGAGGCTGCCGTGAAGAAGCACGGCCTGACACCCCGCGCGCGCATCCTCGGCCTCGCCTCGGCCGGCGTGCCGCCGCGCATCATGGGCATCGGCCCGGTGCCGGCCACCCGCAAGCTGATGGAGCGTCTCGGCAAGAAGATCAGCGATTTCGACCTGATCGAGCTCAACGAAGCCTTCGCCTCGCAGGGTATCGCCTGCATGCGCCAGCTCGGCGTTGCCGACGATGCCGATTTCGTCAATCCGCATGGCGGCGCGATCGCACTCGGTCATCCCCTCGGCATGAGCGGCGCGCGCCTCGCGCTCACCGCCGTACACGGCATGGAGAAGCGCGGCGGCAAGCTGGCGCTCGCCACCATGTGCGTCGGCGTCGGCCAGGGCGTGGCTGTCGCGATCGAGAAGCTGAATTGACGAGACGCGCAGCGTGCCGTCATCCCGGGGCGGGGCATTTGCACCGAACCCGGGATCTCGAGATTCCGGGTTCAGCCCTCGGGCTGCCCCGGAACGACAGGGAGAAAACCGTGCCATGATCATCGCGAGCGAGCAGGACGTCACGGCCGCGGCATTGGCGGTGATGGAGCGGACGTCAGATCCGCGGCTGCGCCAGATCATGGTCTCTCTGGTCAAGCACCTGCATGCCTTCGTCCGCGACGTTCGCCTGACGGAGAAAGAGTTTCGCGACGCCACGGCTGTCATCGCCGAGCTCGGCAAGCTCTCGACCGACACGCATAACGAGGTCGTGCTGATGGCAGGCTCGCTCGGCGTCTCGCCGCTGGTGTGCCTGCTGAACAACGGCGACCAGGGCAACACGGAAACCGACCAGTCGCTGCTCGGACCGTTCTGGCGATTGAACTCGCCGCGGGTGGAAAATGGGGGATCGATCGTCCGCTCCGAGACGCCGGGCGCGCCGCTGTTCGTCAACGGCCGCGTCGTGGACAAGGACGGCCGTCCCGTCGCCGGCGCCGAGGTCGATGTCTGGCACGCATCGCCCGTGGGTCTCTATGAAAACCAGGACCCCGAGCAGGCCGACATGAACCTGCGCGGCAAGTTTACGACCGACCACGACGGAGCCTTCTCTTTCCGCTCCGTGATGATGGTCGGCTATCCCATTCCGACCGACGGCGTGGTCGGCCGCCTTCTGGAGGCGCAAGGCCGGCATCCCTATCGTCCCGCGCACCTGCATGCGTTGATCTTCAAGCCCGGATTCAAGGTGCTGATCTCGCAGGTCTACGACCCCGCCGATCCGCATATCGACAGCGACGTGCAGTTCGGCGTGACCAAGGCGCTGATCGGCAAGTTCCTGCGCCATGACACGCCACATCCGAGCGAGCGCGACGTCGCGACGCCGTGGTATTCGCTCGACCATGTCTACCGGCTCGAAGCCGGCGAGGCCGTCCTGCCGCGTCCGCCGATCAAATAGGGCTCAAAGCCGCTTCCCCCAATTAGTTATATCCTATAATGATTGGCGGAAGCGTTGACCGGTCGGAAAAAGGCCGGGGAGGAGTTCGCCAATGACATTGATCTATCCCGTCGACAGCAACACGGCGCATCCGCTGCCGCTGTCGCCCGAGTACAAGAGCTCGATCAAGCGCGCGCCGAACAAGCCCTTGATCCCGATGCGCCATACGCTGTCGGAGCTGACCGGCCCGGTCTACGGCCATGAGACCGTGCGCGAGGGCGACAGCGACCTCACCACCCAACACACCGGCGAGCCGCTCGGCGAACGCATCATCGTGCACGGCCATGTGCGCGACGAGGACGGCCGGGGCGTGCCGAACTCGCTGGTCGAGATCTGGCAGGCCAATTCCTGCGGCCGTTACGTTCACGTCCGCGACCAGCATCCGGCGCCGCTCGATCCGAACTTTACGGGCGCGGGCCGCACTGTCAGCGATGCTGCGGGCTATTACCGCTTCGTCACCATCAAGCCCGGCGCCTATCCGTGGGGCAACCATCATAACGCCTGGCGTCCCGCCCACATCCATCTCTCGGTGTTCGGCCATTCCTTTGTCACGCGCCTCGTGACGCAGATGTACTTCCCGGCCGATCCGCTATTCCCGTTCGATCCGATCTTCAATTCGGTGCCGGACGAAAAGGCGCGGGCGCGGATGGTGTCATCGTTCGATCTCGAGAACACCCAGCCCGAATGGGCGCTGTGCTACCGCTTTGATGTCGTGCTGCGCGGCAAGAACGCCACCCCTATGGAGAACCATTAAGTGCAGGACAATGGGATCACGCCGTCGCAGACCGTCGGCCCGTTCTTCAAATACGGCCTGACGCCGACCGGCGAGTACGCCTGGAATGACGCGTTTACCAACTCGACGCTAACGCCCGACGTCACCGGCGAGCGTGTCCGCATCGAGGGCCGCGTGTTCGACGGCGATGGCGTCGCCGTGCCCGATGCCATGCTGGAGATCTGGCAGGCCGATGCGCAGGGGCGCTTCGCCGATCCGCAGGACAAACGCGCGCTGCCGAATGCGAGCTTCCGTGGCTTTGCCCGCTGCGGCACCGACAAGGACGGCAATTATTCCTTTGAAACCATCAAGCCGGGCGCGGTGCCCGATCCCGACGGCAAGCCGCAGGCACCGCATATCCTGCTTGCGGTGTTCGGCCGCGGCATGCTGCGGCATCTCTATACCCGCATCTATTTCAGCGACGAGGCCGGCAATGCCGCCGATCCCGTGCTGGCGGTGGTGCCGGCCGACCGCCGCGCCACGCTGACGGCCGTGCGCGAGGCCGGCAAGCCGGTGTACCGTCTCGACCTGCGGCTCCAGGGCGACAACGAAACGGTGTTTTTCGACGTGTGACCCCAGCGTCGTCCCGGTCAGGCGGAGCGCCGATCCGGGACGACAGCGGAGGACGGGCCTGATTTCGCTGCCCGAAACCGTTCACCTGACGCCGTTTCCCGTATTTTTTCGGAGCTCGCGCGATGCAATTTCTGCGCGAAGCAATCCCGTGTTTACCGTAATCCTCTAGGGTCCGTGGGATTCGGCGCGGCCCCATTGGATTATTCCATGAAAATTCGCCTTTCGCTTTCTTCCGCAATCATTGCTTTCGGCGTCGTTCTGGCGATCGGTTTCACCGCCGTGGTCTCCACCAGCCTTTACGCCTTGAAAGAGCTAAAGGTCGGCGGTCCGCTCTATTCCGACATCAAGCTGGGCAATGACCTCATCGCCGACATTCTGCCGCCGCCGGAATATGTGATCGAGGCCTATCTCGAGGCCACGCTCGCCATGCGCGAGCCCGACCAGCTCGCGGCCCATGGCGAACGCCTGGTCCAGCTCCGCAAGGACTACGACGAGCGCAAGGCATTCTGGGTCACCTCCAGCCTCTCGGCCGACCTGAAGACGGCCCTGGTGTCGAAATCCGACGCCGAGGTGCAGAAGTTCTGGAAGCTGTTGTCCGACCAGCTCCTCCCCGCCCTCAAGTCCAAGGACACGGCCGGCTCCGAGCGCGCCTACGCGCAGCTCAAGGTGCCTACACCGCGCACCGCGCCGTCATCGACAGCATCGTCGAGAGCGCCAACAAGCAGAATGCCGACATGGAGAAGCTGGCCGCGGACCGCGACAGCTCCATGCTTTATATCCTCCTCGGCGTCTCCGCCGCCGTCCTCGCCTTCATTGCGGTGGGCCTGCTCGGCGTCGCCCTCGGCGTGGTGCGCCCGATCGTGCGCATGACCAGCGCGATGCAAAAGCTCGCGACCGGCGATCTCGCCGCTGACATTCCTTTCGCGCACCGGCAGGACGAGGTCGGCTCGATGGCGGGCGCGCTCCTGGTGTTCAAGCAGTCCGCGGTCGAGAATTCCCGCCTGCGCGAGGAGCAGTTGCAGAAGGAGCATGAGGCGGCGCTCGCCAAGCGCGGGGCCCTGCACCAGATGGCCGAAACCGTCGAGCGCGAGACCGGCCGCTCGGTCGACACCGCGAGCGCGGCGACGCAAGGCGTGGAGCGTGCCGCCTCCAGTCTGTCCGAGATCGCAAGGTCGCTCTCGACGCAGTCGCAGGCGGTCGCAGCCGCCTCGACCCAGGCCCTCGGCAGCTCGCAGACCGTCTCGGCCGCAGCTGAAGAACTCAGTGCTTCGATCCGCGAGATCGCAACACAGGTCGCGCGGACCAGCACGGTGACAAAATCGGCGGTCGCCGGTCGGGAACAGGCGCGCTCGACCATCCAGACGCTGGCCGGATCGGTGAAGAAGATCGCCGAGGTCTCCGACCTCATCGGCGGCATCGCCGGCCAGACCAATCTGCTGGCACTCAACGCCACGATCGAGGCGGCGCGCGCCGGCGAGGCCGGCCGTGGCTTCGCGGTGGTCGCCGCCGAAGTGAAATCCCTCTCCGACCAGACCGCCAAATCCACCGAAGAGATCGCGCGGCTGATTGCCGAGATCCAGGCCTCGACCCAGGCTGCGGTCAACGCCGTCGAAACCATGGGAGGCCACATCGTCGAGATCGACGGCGTCGCCACCTCGGTTGCCGCCGCGATGGAAGAGCAGGACGCGGCGACGCGAGAGATCACGCGGTCGATCTCCGAATCGGCTTCCGCGGCCAAGGAGGTCTCGGCCAAGATCGGTGATGTCAGCCGCGACGCCGCCTCCGTGAACGAGCGCGCCGCGGAGGTCAGGCAGGCGATCGCCGGCATGGCGGCCAATCTCGAACAGCTCCGGTCGGTTGTCGTCAGGACCGTGCGCGACTCGACCGCTGCGGCTTGAGCCGGGCGCGACGTCGTTCGCTGGCGCCTGCGGCCGTGATCGTGCAGTATGACGCGGGACAGGGGCATCGTGGTTATGACAACTCCACAATTGCCGGCGGTCGTTGAGCCCGCCCAACTGACAGCTGCGCTGCGCAGGAGTGGCGTACTGGACGCTGGCGCAGTGCGCGAAGTGAAGGTGCTGCATCAGTACCCGGCGATGGTGTCGCAGGTCATCCGCCTTGGGCTGCGCTATGTCGGGGAATCCGCCGGGGCACCGCACTCCGTCATTCTCAAGATGCCGCATCCGACCTACGCCAAGGCGTTGGCCAATTCCGGTCGGCAGGAAGTGGCTTTCTACACTCATCTTGCGCCGAATATGCCGTCGCAGGTCGTGCCGCGCTGCTACGATGGCCATTTCGACGAGGAGAGCCAGGACTGGCATCTGCTACTCGAGGATCTCACCGACAGCCATGAGATCGCGGCGGCTTGGCCGCTGCCGCCTTCGCGCGATCGGGCAACGGCGATTGTCACCGCACTCGCGCGCTGGCACGCTACGTGGTGGGATCATGCCAGCCTTGGTGAGGCTGTCGGCTCCTGGTCAAGCGTCGACGAAAGCGTGAGGCAGATGGAGACCTTCGCCGGCCATTACGACCGCTTCGCCGATCTGCTCGGCGACCGCCTCGGCGAAGAGCGCCGCATCCTCTACCGGCGCTTCATCGACCAGTCGAGCCACTTGCTCCAGCGCTACCATTCGCACCGCAACGTGACCGTCGTCCACGGTGACGCGCATTGCTGGAATTTCCTGGTGCCGCGCGCCGGCGTCGCCGATAGTGTACGCATTTTTGATTTCGACCGGTGGCGCATCGGCGTGCCTACGAGCGATCTCGCCTACATGATGGCGACCCAATGGTATCCGGAACGCCGGCAGGCACTCGAACGGGCGCTGCTCAACCGCTACTATGAGACGCTGATCGCGTACGGTTTGGCCGGCTACACACGCGGCGCGCTGGACCAAGACTATCGCTGGTCGGTGCTCTGGCACATCACGAAGCCGGTTTGGCAATGGAGCGTCAACACCCCGGAGGTCGTCTGGTGGAATAATCTGGAGCGGGTGATGATGGCGGTCGAGGATTTGGGTTGCGAGGAATTGTTGTAACTGCTCACGCGATAAACCGGTGTCATCCTGGCGAAAGCCAGGACCCATTACCCCAGGGAAAGGTTGTGGCGCGAGGCTGGTAACCACGACTTACCACCAAACTCCTCCCTGGGGTAATGGGTCCTGGATCTGCGCTGCGCTTGTCCAGGACGACGGCGGAAGTTGTGACCCACGTTACTCCATCACCGCGTGTTCCGGCCCGGCCGCCTGCTTGCGCAGGGTAGCCTTGGTCGAGCCGATCAGCAGGGCGAGCGGAATGGTGCAGAGGATGAAGAACATCACCAGCTGGTAGTCGTGCGCGAAGGCGATGATCTGGGCCTGCACGCTGACCATGCGATCGGCCATGGCGCGGCCGGCGTCGGTTGAGAGATTGATCATGCCGCTGACGCTGGGCATCTGGAGCGCGTGGTTGAATGGATTGATATGCTCGGACAGGATCGCGTAGGTCCGCCGCGTGCCCTGCGTCAGCTGGGCGATGACGACGGAAATGCCCACCGAGCTCGCGACGTTGCGCATCAGGGTCAGCATCGCGGTGCCGTCGGTGCGTAGCTCATTCGACAAGGTCAGGAACGCCACCGTCGATAACGGCACGAAGACAAGGCCGAAGCCGAAGCCCTGGATGACGCTGACGGTCACGATCTCCGGCACCTGGGTCAAATCGGTCCAGCCGGTCATCTGGAACAGCGAGCCGGCGGTCAGCGTCAGGCCCGTGATGATCAGCGTACGGGCCTCGACATAACGCATCATGCGGCCGACCAGCATCATGGCGAAGAAGGTGCCGAAGCCGCGGCTCGCCAGCAGCAGGCCCGCGGTGATGATGGGATAGCCGATCACGTTCTGCATATAGGGCGAGGCCAGCGCCATGGTCGAGAACAGCACGAGCCCCATCACGACCATGAACATGCAGCCGGTGACGAAGTTGCGATCCCTGAAGAGCGCGAAGCGGATGAACGGCGTCGAGGTCGTGAAGGAGTGTGCGATGAAGAAGTAGAAGGCGACGGCCGAGACGATGAACTCCGCAAGGATCTCACCCGATTCGAGCCAGCCCAATTGCTCGCCGCGGTCGAGCGCGAGCTGAAGCGAGCCGATCGCGACCGCCAGCGCCGCGAAGCCGAACCAGTCGAACTTGAGGCTGAGATCCTTCCGGGTCTCGTCCATGAAGATGATCAACCCGATCACGGTGATGGCGCCGAACGGCAGATTGACGAAGAACACCCAATGCCAGGAATAAGTTTCGGTCAGCCAGGCGCCGAGCGATGGGCCCATGATCGGCCCCATCATCACGCCCATGCCCCAGATCGACATCGCCTTGGCGCGTTCCTGGAGCGTGTAATAGTCGAGCATCACCGATTGCGACAACGGCACCAGGGCCGCGCCGAAAACGCCCTGCAGCAGGCGGAACAGCACCATCTGGTTGATGTCCTGCGCAAGCCCGCACAGCACCGATGCCATGGTGAAGCCGGCCGAGCAGATGATGAAGATGCGCTTGCGGCCGAAGCGGTTGGCGATCCAGCCCACCGGTGCCGTCATGATCGCGGCGGCGACGATGTAGGAGGTCAGCACCCAGTTGATCTGGTCCTGCGAGGCCGACAGCGTGCCTTGCATGTAGGGCAGGGCGACGTTGGCGATGGTAGTGTCCAGCGCCTGCATGATGGTTGCCGTCATGGCGCAGATCGTCACCATGTTCCGGCGCAGGCCGGGAACCATCAAATGGGCATTGGGGCCGGACATCGGATCAGTCCCTGTCTCAGTCTTTGTCCGAATCTTTGTCTTGGCTCGCGGTCGCCGACAGGCCGAGCAGGCTGGCGAGCGAGCGCCGGTGGCCGGTGTCGATGGTGGCGTAGACGCTCATGCCGGCTTTCAGCTTGCGCACGGATTTGTCGGTCTCGTCGAAATAGATGCGGATCGGCACCCGCTGCACCACCTTGACGAAATTGCCGCTGGCGTTCTGCGGCGGCAGGATCGCGAATTGCGCGCCGGTGCCGGGCGAGAGCGAGCCGATCTTGCCCTTGAAGATATGGTTCGGAAACGCGTCGACCTCGAGCGTGACCGGCTGTCCTTCGGTGACGTAGGTGAGGTCGCTCTCCTTCGGATTGGCGTCGACCCAGGGATGGGCGACGTCGATGATGGAGAACACCGGCGTGCCGGCGGCGACGTAGCGGCCGAGCTGGATCTGCTCGACCTGTGTTGCCACGCCATCCATCGGCGCGCGCAGCACGGTGTGGTCGAGGTTGCGCTGGGCCTCGTCCAGCTTGGCTTTTGCCTGCGCGTAGGCGGGGAATTGCTCCAGCGGCAACTCGGGATTGCCGAGCAATTGCGTCCTGGCATTGGAGAGTTGCTGCTTGATATATTGCGCCTGCGCGCCGGCGGTCACCAGTGCATTCGACGCGTTGTCGAGATCCAGCTGCGAGCCGTAATTGTTCTTCACCAGCGATTGCTTGCGCTCGACGTCACGCTGCTTCAGGTCCATGCCCTGCTGGGCGAGATTGAGCATGTCGCCGTAGATCTTGATGTTGGCAACGAGGTTGTCATAGGTGATGCGGGCTTGGGCGAGTTGCGCCTTGGCTTCTTCCAGCGCGTGACGGAACGGAGCGGGGTCGATCTCGAACAGCTCGTCGCCGTGCTTGACGATCTGGCCTTCCTTGACGACGACCTTCTGGATTTTGCCGGAGATATCGGGCGTCACCAGCACCTTTTGCGCGCCGACATAGGCATCGTCGGTGCCGACATAACGGCCGCCATTGAGATAGAAGGTGAAGCCGGCAACCGCGACGACGACCGGCAGCACGACCAGAAGCAGCACGCGGCGATAGCGGCGCAGGCCCGCCACCAGGCGGCGGCGCGGATTGGTGCCGGCTTTCTTGGTGGGCTTGCCGCCGTCGATTTTCTGCTCGGGCTGAAACTTGAGAACCTGATCAGCCATAGCGCTGCTCCTTAAGCGCTTGTTCCGCTCCGCTGGTCTGGATCGCGGACCGCACGTTTTCCTTGATTGTTTCGAGTTGGGTGAGGAGGCGATGGGCGTCCGCCGGCGTGATGCCGTCGAGCGCGTTGGCCGTGAGCTCGGACTTCAGCTCGCTCATCCGCCCGAGCAACTGCCGCCCGGCCTTCTTCAGGTACAGCCGCTTGACGCGGCGATCCGAAGGATCGTTCCGTCGCTCGATCCAGTCGCTGCCACAGAGCTTGTCGATCAGGCGCGTCAGCGTGATCGGCTGCACCTCGAGAAGCTCGGCGAGTTCCGACTGCTTCATGCCTTCGCTGCGCTCGACCTTGGCGAGCACCGCCCATTGCGCGCGGGTGATGCCGAAGCGCGAGGCTTCCTTGTCGGCATAAACCCGGAGCAGGCGATAGACCTCGGCGAGTGTAAACAGGAAATTCTGGTCCACGGGCCCTGGGCTCATGAGCTTGGTCTCCAATAAGCTTGGAATATAATAAGCAAGCTTATGATTATTTCATGGCGGGTTTGCGGGACACTGTCCCGCAGGGCGAGCATGGCTGATGGCCGCATCGCCGGTCCTGCTTTGGGTTCCCCTTTCGAAATGCTAGAACGCCGGTCGCATGACCCTCGCAAAGCCGGCATTTCCCGCGCCTGACCACGATCACGGCCGCTGCACCGCGGATGCGCTGGCGCATGCCGAGGCCGTTTGCGGAGAGCGCGCGCAGAAATTCACGCCGATACGCCGCCATGTGCTGGGGGCGCTGCTCTCGAGCCACCGGCCACTCGGCGCCTATGAGGTGATCGACGAGCTGGCGAAATCGATGCCGCGGCCGGCGCCGATCACGGTCTATCGTGCTCTCGATTTCCTGATGGCCAACGGGCTCGTGCACCGCATCGAAAGTCGCAACGCCTATCTCGCCTGCGCCGCTCACGACCACGACGCGACCTCGGCGGTGACGTTCCTGATCTGCGAGCGCTGTGGCCTGGTCGGTGAGATTCCGTCGGCTTCCTTCGCCAGGGACCTCAACGCCGCCGCGCGCAGCTCAGGCTTCGCTCCCAAATTGTCCGTGGTGGAAATCACGGGCGTCTGTGCGCATTGTCAGAAAGCTGCTTAGAGCAACAACGGCGCAAAGCCGGTTTTTCAGGAAGAAATGTCCTCACCTCAAGCCATACCGTCCGCCGGTCGTCCCCTCAGTGCCGGCGCCATCGCCCTGATGCTCATGCTGTGCCTGACCTGGGGATTCAACCAGATCGCGGTGAAACTGGTGCTGCCGGACATCCCGCCGATGCTTCAAGCCACGTTCCGTTCGATGGGCGCGCTGCCGGTGCTGTTCATCATCGGCAGCTTGCGCGGCGTTAAATTCTTCGAACGCGACGGCACCTGGAAGCCCGGCGTGATCGCGGGACTGATGTTCGGCATCGAGTTCGTGCTGATCTTCCAGGGCCTGCGCTTCACACCGGCATCGCGGGCAGTCGTGTTCCTCTACACCGCGCCGTTCTTCGTCGCGCTCGGCTCCTACCAGGTGCTCGGCGAGCGACTTGGCGGCACGCAATGGCTGGGGCTCGCCATCAGCTTTGCCGGCGTCGCACTCGCGATCGGCGTGCCGCAGCCCAATGTCGATTCGCATGTTCTGCTCGGCGACCTCATGATCGTCGGCGGCGCCGCTCTGTGGGCGGCGACCACGCTGGTCGCCAAGGGCACCCGGCTGCGGTTCGCTGCGCCCGAGAAGGCGCTGGGCTACCAGGTCGCGACCTCCATCCCGATCCTGGGGCTGGCCGCCTGGCTGTTTGGGGAGACCATTCCCCACACCCCGTCGCCGCTGTCACTGGGCTTGATGGCTTTCCAGGCGATCTGGGTGGTGGGAACCACGTTCACGCTTTGGTTCGCGCTGGTGAAGACCTATTCGGCCAGCAAATTGTCGGCTTTTACCTTCATCACCCCTTTGTTTGGCGTGGTGGGTAGCTATTTCATCATGCACGACACGCTGAACCTGACATTCGGGGCTGCCGCGGTCCTTGTCATTGCTGGGCTTTTTCTGGTTAACCGTCCCAGTCAATCCGCTGCGGCGCCGCGCGATGCATTGCTGAACGTCACCAAAACCTGATATTTGGACGCCATGAACAAGCTCGAAAACACCATCGATTCCGACGTTGCGGGCCCTGCGCCCCGGCACAAGACCACCCAGGTCAAGGTCGGCGACGTCGCCGTCGGCGGCGGCGCGCCGATCGTCGTGCAGTCGATGACCAACACCGACACCGCCGATATCGGCGGCACCATTGCCCAGGTCGCAGCGCTCGCCCGCGCCGGCTCCGAAATGGTCCGCATCACCGTGGACCGTGAGGAGGCGGCCGCCGCCGTTCCGCACATCCGCGACGGCCTGCTCAAGCGCGGCATCACCACGCCGCTGATCGGCGACTTCCACTATATCGGCCACAAGCTGCTCGCGGCCTATCCGGCCTGCGCCGAGGCGCTCGCCAAATATCGCATCAATCCCGGCAATGTCGGCTTCAAGGACAAGCGCGACACCCAGTTCGCCGACATCATCGAGATCGCCAACAAGAACAACAAGCCGGTACGCATCGGCGCCAATTGGGGATCGCTCGACCAGGAGCTGCTGACCAAGCTGATGGATGAGAACGCCGCGTCCGCCGATCCGCGCGACGTGCGCGCAGTGACGCGCGAGGCCATGGTGCAATCCGCGCTGCTCTCGGCCGCGCGCGCCGAAGAGCTCGGTATGCCGAAGGATCGCATCATCCTCTCGGCCAAAGTCTCGGCCGTGCAGGATCTGATCGCGGTCTACCAGGATCTCGCCAGCCGTTCCGACTACGCAATCCATCTCGGCCTGACCGAGGCCGGCATGGGCACCAAGGGCATCGTGGCGTCCTCGGCGGCGCTCGGCATCCTGTTGCAGCAGGGCATCGGCGATACCATCCGCATCTCGCTGACGCCTGAGCCCGGCGGCGACCGCACCCGCGAGGTGCAGGTCGGTCAGGAGCTCTTGCAGACCATGGGCTTCCGCACCTTCGTGCCGCTGGTTGCGGCATGCCCCGGCTGCGGTCGCACGACTTCGACCACGTTCCAGGAACTGGCCAGCTCGATCCAGGGTTTCATCCGCGACGAGATGCCGACCTGGAAGACGAAATATCCCGGCGTGGAAGAGCTCAACGTCGCGGTGATGGGCTGCATCGTCAACGGTCCCGGCGAATCCAAGCACGCCAATATCGGCATCTCGCTGCCGGGCACGGGCGAGGCGCCGGCTGCCCCGGTGTTCGTCGACGGCAAGAAATTCCGCACCCTGCGCGGCCCGACCATCTCCGCCGACTTCAAGGCCCTCGTGATCGACTACATCGAGCAACGCTACGGCCAGGGCGCCAAGGTGCCGGTGACCGCGGCGGAGTAGTCTTACTCCGCTTTTGCGGCGTGTAGCCCCGATGGAGCGCCGCGAATCCGGGTTCTCGCAAGCTGACGAACTCAACCCGGATTGCGCTTCGCTCCATCCGGGCTACGATGTCCCCAATCAAGAGCGATCGGGAGACACGCCATGAGCTCACTCGCCGGCAAGCAGGGTCCGCGCTATCGCCACGCGACGGACGACGGCGCGCCTTACGAGACCATCGCGGTCGAAAAGCTGACCCCGATCATCGGCGCGGAAATCTCCGGCGTCGACATCGGCAAGCTCGTTTCCGACGATGCGCGCTCCTACCGGCAGATGGACGAGGTCCACCGCGCGCTTGCCGAAAACCTCGTCATCTTCTTCCGCGACCAGGCCATCACGCCACAACAGCACCTCGCCTTCGGTCGCAAGTTCGGCGAGCTGCATTTCCATCCTGCTGCGCCGCATGAGGATGAAGACCCCGCGCTGATGAAGATCTATGCGGATGCGAATTCGCCGCGCGCCAACGGCGAGGGCTGGCATTCCGACGTGTCCTGTGATCTCGAGCCGCCGATGGGCTCGATCCTCTACATCAAGCAGTGCCCGCCGCGCGGCGGTGACACGCTGTTCGCCAACATGTACGCAGCCTACGAGGCGCTGTCGGATCGCATGAAGGCCTATCTCGACGGGCTGACCGCGCTGCATGACGGCGAGCCGATCTATCGCGGGCTCTACGCCAATTACGGCGTCGCCGACCGCGCGTCCTATCCGAGTGCCGAGCATCCCGTGGTGCGCACGCATCCCGTCACCGGCAAGAAGGCGCTTTACGTCAACCGCGGCTTCACCCGCCACATCAACGGAATCCCGCGCGACGAGAGCGATGCGATGCTTGCCTATCTCTACCAGCACGCCGAGAACCCGCTGTTCCAGTGCCGCTTCCGCTGGACCCAGAATGCCATCGCCTTCTGGGACAACCGCTGCACCCAGCACCGTGCGATGTGGGACTACTGGCCGCATACGCGCTCAGGCACACGGGTGACGGTGAAGGGGGAGCGGCCGGTTTAACCCGCCTGCGCACCGCTTCCGCGTTGACGTCTTCCCGCGTCCGCGCCAATCTTGCCGAAAACAAAGACCGTCGGGAGGATTTTCCATGCTCCGCGCCGAGGACAACAAATTCCTGACCGAGTCGGGCCCGGGAACGGGCATGGGCGAATTGTTGCGCCGGTTCTGGATTCCCGTGCTTCTGTCCGAAGAACTTCCCGAACTGGACGGCGAGCCGAAGAAGATCATCGTTCTCGGCGAGGAGCTGCTCGCCTTCCGCGATACGCGCGGCGTTGTCGGATTAATCGATCAGTACTGCCCGCATCGCGGCGCCAATCTCTGGCTCGGGCGCAACGAGGAATGCGGCATCCGCTGCGTCTATCACGGCTGGAAGTTCGACACCGACGGGAGGTGCGTCGACATGCCGACCTCCTATCCCGATCTCAACGCCAAGGATCTCATCCGCATCAAATCCTATCCGGCGCGCGAATGGGGCGAGATGATCTGGGCCTATATGGGTCCCGCGGATGCGATGCCCGAGCTGCCCGATCTCGAAATGGCGCTGCTGCCGGCCTCGCACCGCTACGTCAGCAAGAAATGGCAGGACTGCAACTGGGTGCAGGCGCTGGAAGGCTCGATCGACACCGCACATTTCACCTTCGCCCATCTCTCCTTCGACAAGGAGGAGAACGAGATTCTGGATATCAAGAAGCATTTCGTGAATCCGATCGCGCGGATGTCGAGCGATCACATGCGCTGGATCGCGGAGGACCCGCGCCCTGTGATCAAGATCGCCCCGCACGCGGCGGGCCTCACCATCGCCGGCGGGCGGCTCACCGGCGGCGACAATATTTACTGGCGCATCGCGCAGTTCCTGATGCCGTTCCACGCCTATGCCCCGAGCGCGATGCCCGGCGAGAACATCTTTGGCCAGACCTTCGTGCCCGTTACCGACACCAATTGTTGGATCTACACCTATGCCTGGAATCCGGAGCGGCCGCTGACGCAAGCCGAGCGTGACGCCTTTGACCGCGGCAACGGCGTGATCGCGGAGGTCGGCGACGATTACGTGCCGCTGCGCCACAAGGGCAACGACTATCTGATCGACCGCAAGCTGCAGAAGACCAGGAGCTACACCGGCATCAAGGGCGTCTCCGAACAGGACGCGGCCGTACAGGATAGCCAGGGCCCGATCGCCGACCGCACCCGCGAGCATCTCGGTCCGACCGATCTCGGTATCATGCATTTCCGGAAAGTCGTGATGGAACTGGCGCGAGCGCTTCAGCAGGGCGAGCCGCCGCCGCAGGCCGCGCATCAGGATCGCTACGCCGTGCGCTCGGGCGCCTGCGTCACCAGCAAGACCAAGGACCTTTCCGCGGTGATGCTGGAGCGTTTCGGTGACGTCACAGGCTTCGTCGGCCGGCCGCGAACAGCAGCAGCGGAGTAGCGCTTGGGGCAGTCGCGCATCCTTGCAGGTCTCGTCTCGACGCTCGTCGCGTCGATCTTGCTATGGTCGCTGGCGCCTGCAGACACCGGTCATGCTGCTCTCGCGCGGAAAATCGCGAAACCCAAGCCGCAGCACGCGCCGGTCAAATGTGAGATGTCGAAATTCCGGATCGTCGTGGATGTCGGGCACACCCCGGACTCCTACGGCGCGTTGAGCGCACGCAACGACACGGAGTTCGGCTTCAACTTCCGGCTTGCGAGCCTGATCACGGCGAAGCTCAAGGCCGAAGGCTTTGCCGCGACCCGGCTGCTCGTCACGGACGGCAAGGCCCGGCCGAGCCTGCTCAAACGCGTCAGCACTGCGAATGGCGCCCGGGCCGATCTCTTCCTGTCGATCCATCACGATTCGGTGCCGGACAAGCTGATCGAGACCTGGGAGTTCGACGGCGCGAACAGCTATTTCAGCGACCGTTTTTCGGGCCACTCTCTGTTCGTGTCGGAGCGGAATCCGCACTTCGTCGCCAGCCTGATGCTGGCCCGGATGATTGGCCAGCAGCTGAAGGAGCAGGACCTGCACTATGCCAGCCAATACACGCTGCCGGTGATGGGCCGCTACCGGCGCCAATTGCTCGACAAGGATGTCGGCGTCTACCGCTATGACGGGCTCGTCGTGCTCTCGCAAACCCGTAGCGCCGCAGTGCTGCTCGAAGCGGGCTCCATCATCAACCGCGACGAGGAAATGGCGATGAACTCGCCGGAGCGTCAGGAGATCATTGCGGGCGCCGTGGCGGTGGCGATGAGGGAATTTTGCGAGAGGCGGTAGTTTGCACCGCCAGCAATGACGGGAATCTACAGCGGCCCTCCCCGGTACTCCCGGTTTGCCAAACTCGCCTCCTCCAGGTCCAGATCCCGCTCGATCCTCCGGCGCGTCTCGTCGGTGATCTGGCCGTCGCGCAGCAGATCATGGATGAATTTGCGCTCGGCGGCGATCAGGTCGCGGGTCAGCGCGGTACCTGCGGCGGAGACGTCGTGGTGGGTGGGATCGAGCGAATCGGGCAGCTGGTTGACCCGGATCTCGTGGCGGGCGCGCAGGAGCCGCATCACCTCGTCCGACACGTCCTTCTCCTCGGTCAGCGCGTCGAGCGACTTCAGGGCGGCATCGAGGGCTTGGCGCCGTGCCGCGATCTCGGACTCGTGCTCGGCGGAATGTTCGCTGCGACCAGCGTCCGCGACACCGAGCCAGCGCACCACCGGGGGCAGCGTGAGGCCGACGCCGATTAGCGTGATGAAGATGACACCGAAGGCAACGAACAGGATCAGGTCGCGAAACGGAAAGGCCTCGCCGCCCGGCAGCGTGAACGGCAGCGCCAGTGCCGCCGCCAGCGACACCGCGCCGCGCACGCCGGTGAACGCCAGCACGAACGGCCATTGCCACGGTGGTGACGGATCGCGCGCACGCAGCGACTTGCTGAGCATGCGTGGCAGATAGGTCGCGGGATAAAGCCAGGCGAAGCGCGCGATCACGACGACCGCCAGCACCACGGCGGTCGCGATCATGATGTCGTCGAGCGGGAACGCCTTCGACTTCTCGTAGAGCGCGCGCATCTGGAACCCCGTGAGCAGGAACAGCAAGCCCTCGATCAGATAGATCACGAGGTCCCAGAAGAAGATTCCCTGCAGGCGCGTCGATGCCGAGATCAGCAGCGGGCCGTTCCAGCTCACATAGAGGCCACAGGCAACGGTGGCGATCACGCCGGAGCCTCCGAGATGTTCGGGCAGCCAGTAGGACACGTAGGGCGTGATCAGCGACAGCGTCAGCTCGACCTGCGGATCCCCCGACCATTTGCGGAAACGCAGGGAGAGCCAGCCGACACCAATGCCGAAGGCGATCTCCCCGGCGACGATGAGCAGGAACTCGCCGCCTGCCAGAGGCAGCGAGAAATGCCCGACCATGATTGCGGCGAGCGCGAACCGATAGAGGATCAGCGCGGTGGCGTCATTCGCGAGCCCTTCGCCTTCGAGGATGACCGTGAGCCTGCGCGGCAGATGCAACCGGCGCGCGATCGCGAGCGGCGCCACCACGTCGGGCGGCGCGACGATGGCGCCGAGCAGGAAGCCGATCGTCCAGGGCAGGCCGATCAAATAGTGGGTGGCGGTTGCGACCAGTGCTGTGGTGAAGATCACCGCGCCGACCGCGAGCATCACAATGGGGCGAAGATTCTTTTTGAACTCGCGCCAGCTCATCGCGACGCTCGCCGAGTAGATCAGCGGCGGCAGCACCATCAGCAGCACCAGTTCCGGCGGCAGTTCGACCGGTGGCATGCCCGGCACGAAGGCGAGGCCGACGCCGGAGAGCATCAGCAGAATGGCAGGCGCGATGTTGAAGCGGCGGGCGACAAGCGCGGTGCCCGCCAGCACGGCGAGCAGGATGAGAAAGGTCTGAAATTTCGCTTCCATGATGATCTGTCTTCACCCGGAAGCGGTCGCAACGTCAATGCGTGCGGCTTACGCCAGCCGCTCGGCCACGATGTGCCCGATGCGAGCGAACACGGCTTCGATCTGTGCCGCGCTCGGCGTGCCGCCCTGGGTATAGGCCGCGATCAGGATCGGGGCATCGGGTTTCGTATCGGGCTTGGGCCAGGCCACCGCGATATCGCCGGAGGCGTCCTTGCCGTTGTTGCCTGTCTTGTCGCCGATCTTCCAGCTTGCGGGGAGCCCGCCACGCAGCCGGTTCGCGCCGGTCTTGCAACCCACCAGCCAGTCCGTGAGCTGCGCACGCGAGGTCGCCGACAGCGCCTCGCCCGTCACAAGCCGGCGCAGATTGCCTGCCATCGCCGCCGGCGTCGTGGTGTCGCGGGGATCGCCGGGCGGTGAGCGGTTGAGCTCGGGCTCGTTGTGGTCGAGCCGTGAGGTGGTGTCGCCGAGCGACCGCCAGAACGCGGTGAGTGCGGCGGGACCGCCGATCCGCGCCAGCAGCAAATTGGCGCAGGTGTTGTCGCTGAGCTCGACGATCGCCTTGCACATCTCGGTGACCGACATTGCGCCGGCGGCAATGTTTTGCTTGGCGACCGGTGCGTACTCCAGCAGGTCGGCCTTGCCGTACGGGATCATGGCCGCGAGCTGCTCCTCGCCGCGATCGACCCGCGCCAGGACGCAAGCCGCGAGCGAAGCCTTGAATGTCGAGCACATGACGAACCGTTCGTCGGCGCGCCATGCGAGCTTCGCGCCGGTCGCGAGGTTCTCGGCATAGACCCCGATCCGGCCGCCGCTCTCGCGCTCATAGGCTTCGAGTTCAGGTAGCGCGTCCGCGGCGAGAGCGGGAGAGGCGGCAATCCAGCACAGCGAGGCAAGCAGCGAACGGCGGTCGAGAAGCATGGGGAACCTTTTGAGCGAGGCGGGCGGGATGGAGATGCGGCATGCACTCCATCCGCATCGTCATTGCGAGCGCAGCGAAGCAATCCAGTCTGCCTCCGCGGAAAGACTCTGGATTGCTTCGCTGCGCTCGCAACGACGGAGGATGTGGGACGAGTGCGCCCGATTTCGGGCAGCGGAAGATTAGGCCCCCCTCACTCCCGCAGATCATACCGATAAGACTTCGATACGATCTGCCAGCCGTCGGCGAGCTTCATCGCCACCAGATAGTCCGTGAAAAAACGCGGCGGCAGTTGGCATCGGACCTTGATGAAGGCGGTCTTGTCGTCGGAACGGTCGATCGTGACGATGAAATCCTCGCGCGGCTTGCCTTCGGCCTTGCCGGAGGGACGCTTGCGCACGCGGTCGAGCCAGTCCGGCACGGTCAGCACCTGCAGCTCACCCTTCTCGACCCAGCGCAAATCGGCGGAGGGATGGAAGATGGCGCCGAGCTTTTCGGCATCGCCCTCATAAAGTCCGTCGAAATAGGATTGCACGACGGCTTCGACACTCGAACGGTTCTGGCTCATGGGTCATCCCTTTGAATGATGGCTCGGGGCGAACTTAGTCGTACACGTCAAAATGCGCTATGGGAGTGCGTACCATTTGCGCGAGGACACTGTGATGACCGGATCAGAGAATTCGAACGCTCGTATCCTGGTCGGTGAATGCTATTGCCGCGCCGTGCGCTACGAGGTGGCGGACGCGTTCTCTTATGCGATGAACTGCCACTGCTCGGATTGCCGCCGCACCACCGGCGCCGCCTTCAAGCCGTTCGCCGGTATCGAGCAGGGCAAGCTCCGCATCGTCAGCGGCGAGAACCAGCGCACCATCTACGGCGACGACACCACCCATGACGCCCACTGCGCCCGCTGCGGCTCGCTGCTTTATTCCCGGGTGCGCGAGGGAAAATGGGTCCATGTCGCCATGGGAACCCTGGTCGATACCCCCTCGATCCGACCGAGCGCCCACATTTTCGTGGGCTCGAAGGCGCCTTGGCACGAGATTACGGATAATCTGCCGCAATATCGGGGCCACGTGGGAGATGCCTGAGGGAACCTGCTGTGCACTCGTGTCTCGGCGAACCGCGGCCGGACTGGCGCGACAAACAAAAGGGGTCTTTCGGCCCGCCGCCGGCGCTACCTTCGTGACCTCCGTCACAAGCGTCCGCGACGGACCCTGCTAAAGCCGTCCCAAAGGGGCTCGAACGGCCCTGAACTCGGAAGTCGTGTCATGCGCAAATTGCTCAGACTTTGCCCCCTTCTCCTCGCCGTCGCGCTGCTATTCGGCACCGGGCCCGCTTTCGCCGGAAAGCGCGTCGCGCTGGTGATCGCCAACTCCGCCTACCAGCATGCACCGTCGCTAACGAACCCCGTCAATGACGGTTCGGTGATGGCCCGGACGCTGAAGGAGGCCGGGTTCGACATCGTCGATTCCCGGCACGACCTGACGGCTCTGGACACAAGGCGTGTGCTGCGCGAATTCGCCGACGCAACCCGCGATGCCGACATCGCCGTGGTCTACTATGCCGGTCACGGCATCGAGGTCGAAGGCTCGAATTATCTGATCCCTGTCGACGCCAAGCTGGAGCGTGACACCGACGTCTTCGACGAGGCGCTGTCCCTCGACCGCGTCCTGGTCGCGGTCGAACCGGCCAAGCAGCTTCGCCTGGTGATCCTGGACGCCTGCCGTGACAATCCGTTCGGCAAGACCATGAAGCGCACGGTGGCCTCGCGCGGCATCGGCCGCGGCCTCGCCCAGGTCGAGCCGACCAGCCCCAACACGCTGATTGCCTATTCGGCCAAAGCCGGCTTCACGGCGCAGGACGGCGACGGTGCCAACAGCCCCTTCACCGTGGCTCTGTCGAAGCATCTGACGACGCCCGGCCTCGACGTCCGCCGTGCCTTCGGCTTCGTGCGCGACGACGTGCTCAAGTCGACAGGTAACAAGCAGGAGCCGTTCGTCTATGGCTCGCTCGGCGGCGAGGACGTGCCGCTGGTGCCGGTCAAGGTGACGGCTGCGGCTCCCGCCGCGCCCGCGCCGAACCCGCAAGCCGACATCCGCCGCGATTACGAACTCGCGCTCCAGGTCGGCAACAGGCCGGCATGGGAGGCGTTCCTTGCCCAGCATTCCGACGGCTTCTATGCGAGCCTTGCCAAGCTTCAGCTCGAAAAAATCGGCGCCGAGCAGGCTCATGCGGCGGCCACCGAGAAGGCGAAGCAGGCCGAGGCCGAGCGCGATCGTCTTGCCGCACTTGGCGCGCAGAAGGATACGCAGGCCAAGGCAGTCGCCGATGCGAAGGCCGCCGAGCAGGTACAGCTTGCGGCGCAAAAGGCCAAGGAGCAGGCGCAGCAGCAGGCGGCCGCCGCCGAGCAGCAGCGCGTCAATCTCGCCGCCGCGGCGCCGAGTGCGGCGCCAGCCACCACGGCGAGCCCCACCGGCACAAACGTCGCGTCGCTGACGCCGCCCTCCGCGCCGGCCGATCTCAGCCGCTCGGTGCAGACCGAGCTCGGCCGGGTCGGTTGCTTCTCCGGCGCCGCCGACGGCAACTGGACGACGTCCGCGCAGCGCTCGTTGTCGCAGTTCAACCGTTATGCCGGCACCAAGCTCGACGTGAAGGTGGCGAGCACCGACGCGCTCGACACGCTCAAGTCGAAACAGTCGCGCGTCTGTCCGCTGGTTTGCGAGCACGGCTTCAAGGCCGACGGCGACAAGTGCACCAAGATCGTCTGCCGTGATGGCTATGCGCTCAACGACGACAACGAGTGCGAGAAGCAGCGTGCCGCCAAGCCTGCGACCGCCAAGCCTGCGACCGCAAAGCGTGACGATGGCGACGAGCGTCCCGCGCGGCAGCGTCGTCAAGCCGGCGGTGAGGCTGCCGGAGCGGCCGGCGGCTTTGGTGGCGCTGCGGGCATCGCTGCTGCCGCTGGCGCCAGCCGCCGCTCGAGCGGCGGACAGCTATTCTGCAATAGCGCCGGCTGCCGTCCGGTCAACCGCGGCTGCCATCTCGAATATCGCGGCGGCGGCGGCCCCGGCAACGATGCCAATGCCGAGGTGTGTAATTAACTCCCAATGTCGTCCTGGCGAAAGCCAGGACCCATTACCCCAGGGAGAAGTTGCGGCGCCGAGGAGCCAACCACCAGTCTTCGCAAAACCACGGCCGGTGGCAATGGGTCCTGGCTTTCGCCAGGACGACGACTACGTCGAGATCGCGCTCGCCGCGATGTTGACCGTCAGCGCCAGCAAGGCCGTATTGTAGATGAATGAGACGATGCCGTGCGCGGTCGCGGTGCGGCGGATGGTCTTGTCGGAGATGCCGACGTCGGAGACCTGCGCGGTCATGCCGATCACGAAAGAGAAATAGACGAAGTCCCAATAATCCGCGTGGTCTTCCTTGTCGCCGCTGGGAAACTGAAGGCCGCCCGGCGTGGCTTGCCGGTAATAATCATGCGCGTAATGCAGGGCGAAGATCGTGTGCACGGCGGCCCACGACAACACGATGGTGGTGATTGCGATGCTCAGCTCCAGGACGCCGCGATGCGGCGTTCCAAGCTCGGAGACGATCGCGGCGATGCTGGCGAAGGCGCCGATCGCCGTCACCAGCAGGATCACGAAGCGGCCATCGTCCTGCATCGCTGCGGCGCGGCGGATGTGCTGGTGGTCGTTGCATAGCATCATCGCGTAGACCAGCACCAGATAAACGGCGATCAACGCATCCCAGCCGAACAGAAGCCGCGTGACCAGCCGGTGCGAACCCGGGATGAGCAGGCAGACGAGAATACCAACAGCAAGCGACATGAACGTCCGCGGACGCGCATAAATCAGCCGCATCGGCCGCGACATCTTGCGAAAGCGGGCGAGGGCGGGGTCTTCCTTGCTGCCGCCCGCCATCGCGCTATCAGCTCTTCCGTTCGGCCACGAACCGCGCAGCCGCTTGCAGCACGGCGGCCCGTTCGCCGAAGATCGACACGGCGCTGTCGGCGCGCGCGAGCAGGTCGCGCACGCGCTGCTTGGCGCCTTCGATGCCGAGCTGGGTGACGAAGGTGGTCTTGCCGAGCGCTGCATCAGCGCCGGCAGGCTTGCCGAGCGCGGCGGCATCGCCTTCGACGTCGAGCAGGTCGTCGGCGATCTGGAAGGCTTCGCCGAGCGCGCGGCCGTAATCGTCGAGCGCCTGATATTCCTTTTGTGAGGCCTGGCCGAGGATCGCGCCGGCGATGCAGCCATAGCGCAGCAGCGCGCCGGTCTTCATCTGCTGAATGCGGGCGACGTCGATCGGCTCGTTGCCGCCAAAGCGGCCTTCGCCGGCGAGGTCGAGAATCTGGCCGCCGACCATGCCGCCGATGCCGGCGCAGCGCGCCAGTGCGCGGGTCAGCAGGAGCCGCACATTGGCGTCGCGATGAATCTCGTCGCGGGTGATGATGTCGAAGGCGAGCGTCAACAGGCCGTCGCCCGCGAGGATCGCGGTCGCGTCGTCGGTCTTCTTGTGCAGGGTCGGGCGGCCGCGGCGCAGGTCCGAATTGTCCATCGCCGGCAGATCGTCGTGGATCAGCGAATAGCAGTGGATGCATTCGAGCGCCGCACCGGCGAGCAGTGCGGCTTCGCGCGACACGCCGAACACGGCCGCGCTTTCGACCACCAGGAACGGCCGCAAGCGCTTGCCGCCATTGAGGCTCGAATAGCGCATTGCGTCCATCAGTCGCTTGGGACGGGCGATCTCATCGTGCAGAATGTCGTCCGACAGCAGGCGCCCGAGCAGGGCCTCGGTGTCATCAGCGGTCTTGTCCAGACGTTTGGCGAAATCGGACGGGGACGTGCCGGTCATCAAGAAGGGCTCCAGAACTAAAATTCGGCGGGACAATCCTTTATGCGCCCGCCTCAGTCAATCGTTTGGAAGGCCTAAAAAGTGCTGGAAAAGGCCCGAATTATCACAGACTTAATGCCGGGCCCGTGGCCGCGTTTCGTTCTGCGCCGGAAAGGTTGATTTGCGCGTCGTCAAAACCCTTCTCCTGGTGCTCGTGGTCGCGGCTCTCGCGCCCTATGTCATCGCGCCGTTCTACCGTGCCGGCCATCCCGTTTCGGCGCTGATGGTCTGGCGCTCGCTTCGGGGTGCGCCGATGCAGCGGGAATGGATCGATCTGGCGGCGATGTCGCCCTCGCTGCCACGCTCGGTGGTGGCAGCCGAGGACGCCCATTTCTGCAAGCATCACGGCATCGACTGGGGTGCGCTGCGTGAGGCGATCGACGATGCGAAGGAGGACGGCACCCCGTTCCGGGGCGCTTCCACCATCACCCAGCAGGTGGCGAAAAACTTGTTCCTCTGGCAGGGGCGGGACTTCGTCCGCAAGGCGCTGGAATTCCCGTTGGCGCTGTGGATCGATCTCGTCCTGCCGAAGGCACGGATCCTGGAAATTTACCTCAACATCGCCGAACTGGGACCACAGGGCCAGTTTGGGGCCGAGGCGGCCAGCGCCTATGCTTTCGGCAAGTCGGCGGCGAACCTCTCCCCCCGGGATGCGGCGCTTCTGGCCTCGATCCTGCCGAATCCGGTCAAACGCAGCGCCAGGACGCCGGGACCGGGTGTCCGGCGGCTGGCCGGGACCTATGTGGCGAGGGCGCAGGCCAGCTCGCTTTCGACCTGCTGGCGGGAGAATCGCTGATTTCGGGTCCTTTTCGGGCGCATTTTCCGGCCCCAGAGCCCTAGATTTAAGGCAGGCCTTCCTCTATAAGCCCGGCCTTGACCGGCATTCAGCTCGCCTCGGTTTGCGGGTGCTGAGCCGTCCCTCCGCGGACGATGCCCTGATGACACCAATCCCTAGAGGATACTGAAATGGCCGTTCCGAGAAGAAAAACCTCGCCGTCGCGCCGTGGCATGCGCCGCTCGGCTGACGCCATCAAGAAGCCGACCTATGTGGAAGACAAGGATTCCGGCGAGCTCCGTCGTCCGCACCATCTCGACCTCAAGACCGGCATGTACAAGGGCCGTCAGGTCCTGAAGAAGAAAGAGTCCTGAGTTCGGGACCTTATCTTTGGGCAGGACGATCGGGCCTGCCTGATTTCGGCCAACCCATGAGATATGACAGTGACGGCGGCGGAGCGAATGCTTCGCCGCCGCATTGTCCTGTCTGGATATCTTGATCGAGAAGGCATTTCGCCGATGGTCGGTTTCCCGCTGCTCCTGATCCCGCTCGCGGTCTACAACATCATCGCTTTCCTGATGCCGAGCGTGTCCTTTACGGACGTGCTGTTCAAGGTGCCGATGATCACGGGCGAGGCCTGGCCGGTCACGCTCGCCGACGTGATGCTCGCGCTAGGTGTCGTGCTGCTGCTGCTCGAAGTGGTCAAGGGCGCGCGGCCCGGTTCGAAATTCCTGATGGATCATTTGCTGTCACTGATCGTGTTCGGCGCGGCTGCGGCCGAATTCGTGATGTGGCCGAAATTCGGCAACTCCACCTATTTCCTTCTGGTGCTGCTCGCGATGGCCGATTTCCTCGGCGGCATCGCCCAGCGTACCCGTCGCCGCGTGGCTTATGTCGCCGAGACCGCACCAGCGCCGCGCAAGGCGAGGCGTCAGACTGAAGTGCCAGTCGATGACGCCGTGGTCGAGTCCAAGTTCGAGCCGGCCATTGCGCCGCCGGCATCCGCACCTTCCGCGCAGTCGGTCGCCGAATCCGTACTGATGGATCATCCTGCGCCGAAGCCGGTGCAGAGCCCGCCTTCGCCGGAAATCCCCTCGCCGCATTTGCAGCCGGGCAACGGCACCCAGCCGTCTCCCGACGCGCCGCGCTGATTCAAGCCACCTGCCGCGTGCGCGCGGTGACGCTCGGAAGCGGGCGCTTGCTGCCATAGGCGACCTGCGCATCCCCGGAAGACGCGCGGCGGAGCCGGCTCGCCTGGGGCAGGTGCTCGGCATTGGCGATGAGCTGGGTGACGAAGCTGGGATCGGGGCGCGGCAGCGGTGCCTTGTGGACCCACTGCAGAATCGGCATCAGCGGCACCAGAGCCGAGCCCGTGCTGTTGTCCGAGGCGTTCGATCGATCGGTACTCAACATCGCAATCACCGTTGACCCGGCGAAGATCGTCTCGTTTCGAGACGCTGGCGCCGGTGCGTGTCATGTACTCGCAAGGCCTATGCCGGGCGGGCCGGTTTGGTTCCTGCGCGTGAGGAAACGTGGTTTCCAAATTGTTTATCAACTTTGCCTAGGGTCAATGGCGAATCTGGCTTTATCCTGTGCCGACTCAGGACTCCCCGCTGTCCCGAAACGAGGCGATTTTGACCCCCGCATTGCCGCAAGCCTCCGACATCCTGGCCGCCCTCGGCCAGGCCGTGTTCGCCTGGGACATCGCTAGCGATGCCATCGTTTGGGGTGAGCAGGTCGGCGCCATCTTTCCTGGCATTCCCCCTGAACGGCTGGCCACCGGCGCCGAATTCGCCAGGCTGATCGAGCCCGCGCAATCGCTGCGGACCGCCGCGCTGGCGCAGACCTCGGCCGTGCACGGCGCCGACGGCACCCCCTACCGGATCGAGTACGGCGTGCGCATGAGCGCCGCCGATCCCGTGGTCTGGATCGAGGAGACCGGCCGCTGGTTCGCCGGCCCCGACGGCCGACCGGTGCGTGCGATCGGCTCCGTCCGCATCAACAATGAGCGCCATGCCCGCGACGAGGAACTGACGAAGCTGGCCCGGCTCGATCCGCTGACCGGCGAGCTCAATCGCTCGCATCTGATCGCCGCGCTGGCCGAGGCTATCGAGGAGACGACCCGTTTCCGCTCGACCGCGGCCTTCATGCTGGTCGGCATCGATCATCTCGCGCGTGTCAACGAGGCCTTCGGCTTCGACGTTGCCGACGCCGTGATCCTCGACGTCGCCACGCGCATTCGCGCGCGCTTGCGCGGTGGCGACGTGCTCGGCCGCTTCTCCGGCAACAAGTTCGGCCTGATCCTGAAGAACTGCACCGTTGACGACATGAACGTCGCCGCCGAGCGCTTCCTCGCCGGCATCCGCGACGAGGTGGTGCCGACCAAATCCGGGCCGGTGTCGGTCACCGCCTCGATCGGCGCGGTCAGCGTGCCGCGCTATGCCCGCAACACCGATGAAGCCGTCAATCGCGCCCACGAGACCCTGGACACCGCGAAACAACGCCGCGTCGGCTCGTTCGCAACCTGGCGCCCGGATGCCGCGCGCGACGCCCAGCGCCGCGTCAACATCCGCGTCACCGACGAGATCGTCACCGCGCTGAACGAGCGCCGTATCAAGCTCGCTTATGAGCCGGTGGTTGCCGCCCTCTCGCGCGAGTGCGCTTTTCACGAATGCCTGGTGCGGATGGACCAGGGCGACGGCCAGGTGCTGCTCGCGCCCGACATCGTGCCGGTCGCGGAACGGCTCGGCCTGATCCGCCTGGTCGATCACCGCGTGCTCGAGCTGGTGGTCGCCGAGCTCGCCGCCGCGCCCGACATCTGCCTCAGCCTCAACATCTCCCCGGACACCACCATGGACCCGGATTGGTGGGCCGGAATCGAATCGCTGATGCGCGCCCATCCCGGAGTCGCCGAGCGGCTGATCGTCGAGATCACCGAAACCGTCGCGATCCAGGACATTGACGACGTGCGCGGCTTCGTCACCCGGCTGAAGAATTTCGGCAGTCGCATCGCCATCGATGATTTCGGCGCCGGCTACACCTCGTTCCGCAATCTGCGCAAGCTCGGCGTCGACATCGTGAAGATCGACGGCGCGTTCGTGCAGAACATCACTCGCTCGGCCGACGACCGCGCCTTCGTGCAGACCCTGATCGACCTCGCCCGTCGCCTCGACATCAAGACGGTGGCCGAATGGGTGCAGGACGAAGAAGCTGCGAACATGCTGCGCGACTGGGGCTGCGACTACATCCAGGGCCGCCTGATCGGGCTCGCCTCAGCCGATCGCCCCTGGGGCGCGCCGCCGGACAGCGTGCTGCCCGCGGCAGGATAGGAGTCTGAGCCGGATCCCTACGCCACGCGCCGAACGGTGTTCAGGCGCTCGATGACTCGCACGACCTCCGCGGCCGGTGAGGGCTTGCCGAAATAATATCCCTGAACGGCGGTGCAGCCGCATTCGCGGACGAAGTCGAGTTGTTCAATCGTCTCGACACCCTCCGCCGTGGTCTCGACGTTGAGCACCGAGCCGAGGCTGGCGATGGTGCGGACGATCGCCATACTCTCAGGGCTTTCACTGAGCGTGCCGACGAAGGAGCGGTCGATCTTGATGCGATCGAACGGAAACTTGCGCAAATAGCTCAGCGAAGAATAGCCGATGCCGAAATCGTCCAGGCTGACGCGCACGCCCAACGCGCGCAGCTGGTGCAGGATCTCGATCGTCGCCTCGCTGTCGTCGAGCAGCGCCGTCTCGGTGACCTCGAGCTCGAGCCGATGCGGCGGCAGGCCGGCCTCCGCAAGCGCGCTCGTGACCATTGCCACCAGCCCGCGCGAGCGGAACTGAACCGGCGACAAATTCACAGCGACGGTGAGATCGGGCCAGGTCGCTGCGGTCGCGCAGGCCGTGCGCAGCACCCATTCGCCGATCGGAACGATCAGCCCGTTCTCTTCCGCGATCGGAATGAATTCGGCCGGCGAGACGACGCCGCGCGAAGGATGTTTCCAGCGCAGCAGCGCCTCGAAGCCGGTAAGTTCGGTGGTGTCGAGCCGCACCTGCGGCTGGAATGCGAGGTGGAATTCACGGGCCTCCAGCGCGCCGCGCAGATCGTGATCGAGCGCGTGCCGGCTGCGAGCCTCTTTCTCCATTTCGGGCTCGAACAGCTGATAGGCACCGCGCCCCTTGGCCTTGGCCTGGTACAGCGCGAGGTCGGCGCATTTCATCAGCTCGTCGGCGTCAAGCCCATGATCGGGCGCGATTGCGATGCCGACGGAGACGCCGACATGCATCGACTGGTGCTCCAGCGGCGGCGGGTGACCGATGATCTCCACCAGGCGGCGTGCGAGCCTTTCCGCCGATTGCGGCTGCGGTCCGCGCTGGAGAACCGCGAACTCGTCGCCACCGAGCCGCGCGACGGTGTCGTGCTCGCCGACATTCTCCTGCAGCTGCGCCGCGACCCACCGCAACAGCCGGTCGCCGGCCGCGTGGCCGAGGCGGTCGTTGACGGTCTTGAAATTGTCGAGGTCGAAGCACAGCACGGCCATCGCGCCGCCGGCGATCGCGACCTGGTTCAGCCCCTCGCCCATCTTCTCGCGGAACAGCGTGCGATTGGGCAGGTCGGTGAGCGAATCGTGCCGCGCCATGTGCGCCACGCGGGCCTGGGCCTTGTGGCGTTCGGTGACGTCCTCATAGGTGACGACCCAGCCGCCATGCTCCATTCGCTTGTGATTGAGCTTGATGATGCGGCCGTCGCCCAAATAGCGGTGCAGCGTGTGCTCGCCCTCGCGCAGCCTCTCGACATAGTCGGCATAGAGCCGCGCGGCGGTGGTCTTTGGATGGATGCCGAGCTCGCAGCTGTGCTCCATGATCTCGCGCATGGACACACCCGGCTTCACCAATTCGGGCGACAGTCCGTACATTTCGATGTAGCGCCGATTGCAGACAATGACGCGCAAGTTCGAATCGAGCATGCACAGGCCCTGGCTCATGTTGTTCAGGGCCGCGTCGAAGCGCCGATACTGCTCGCTCAGCTCTTCGACTGCGTGCTCGCGCTCGGTGATGTCCTCGTAGGTGGCCACAAAACCACCCTCGGCCAGGGCGCAATAGCGCACCGAGATCGTGGTGTCGTTCGACATCCGCCGGCGTATCGGCGAGGAGTTGCGGTCGGCGATCCTTGCGCTGGCGGCTTCCAGGAGTTGTTGCGGACTATAGTCGGAAGAGAACGCGCCGTTTGCCATCGAGCGTTCGATCAGTTCGCCGAGATGCGTGCCTGGCTTGGCTTCCTCCGGCGACAGCCGATAGATCTTCCGGTAGGTGGTGTTGCAGACGCGCAGGCGCATGTCGCTGTCGTAGAAGGCGAGCCCGTGCGCCATGTTCTCCAGCGCCGCATCGAGCATGAAGTTCTGCTGCCTCAGCATCTCCTCGTATTGCAGCCGCTCGGTGACGTCTTCGTGCACCGTCACCCAGCCGCCGTCGGGCAGAAAACGGGAAACCACCTGCACCATCCGTCCGTCATAGCGAATCACCAGCAGGGTTTTCGTCTTCCTGGTGCGCACGTCCTCCAGCCTGCTGTCCTGGAATTCATCGCCCGGCATGCCCGGCAGGTTGCCGCGCGACATCCAATGTTCGATGACCGTACAATGCGAGACGCCTGGCTTCACGATGTCCGGGTCGAGATTGTAGAGGTTCAGGAAGCGATCGTTGCGGACGACGACACGGCTGTCGGCGTCGTACATGATCAGCCCGTGCGACATGTTGGCGAGCGCGTGCTGGCTGCGCTCAGTCTGCACGCGCAGCTCCGCCTCGACCCGGGCGAGGCGGCTGACGTCGTCGCAGATCGTCATCCAGCCGCCGCCGGGAAACGGCTTCAGCTCGAGCGCCATGACGAGGCCGCTTGCAAGCGTCTGTTCAGTCCGGAACGGCTGGCCGGTTGCGATCCGCGCCATGCGCGCGGCATAAAGTGTGTCGACTTCCTCTGCGGGGATGTTGCCGAGGGCCACGCTGTGGGCGAGCACGTCGCGGTAGGTCGTGCCGACCCGCACGATGTCGGCCGACATGTTGAACAGCGCAAGGTAGCGCTGATTGACCAGCACGATCCGGTTGCCGGCATCGTAGACGCAGACGCCTTGCTCCATGTGGTCGAGCGCAAGCTGGCTCAGCCCGACCAGGGCCTTCGGGCCTTGCTCGCGGCGTGCATCAAGCTCGTTGTCGCGCATCGACGTCATGGGGCGGCGGGGTCTCGGCGGGCAATAGACCTAACGCAAGGTAATTCGGTCGCCGAGGCTAGCGAAGAGGCGGGAAAATTCCCTTAAGCGCCGTAGTTTACGGAGGGTGACCAGCATCGCAGTGATGCGTGCGAATGTGGAGGGGCGTGCAGGCACGCGTCGCGCCGGTCGACCTGCGCAATTGCGCGTTAGGCCCTAATGACATCGAATGTCTGGCCCAAACGGCGCCTACGGCCCGTACAGCACGAGTTCCGTATCCGTGAGGTCGGCGAGCTGCGGCCGGTGTGGGCCTTTGAAATATTTGCGGCCGCGACGCTCGGTATAGATGCCGACGAGGCCGGGAACCGGGCCGTTGGAATCGACGGCGACCGCGATCTTGCCGAGCCGCAGCAGCAGCCGGCCGATGCGGCCCGCGCATTCGGTGTATTCGGCCGCGTTGCGGCAGTAGATCAGCTTCATCGCGGGTGGCGCAATGATGCCACGGCGGATGCGCACCGGTTGCAGGATGAAGGGGAACGCTCCTTTCGGCGTGCGGCAGACGAGGCTGAGGCAATTGTAGCGCGCATGCCGCGTCAAGAGATCGGTCTCGGCATCGGAAAGCCCGTCGATCGTCTTGGCGTGCTGCGAGATGACCTCGATCTTGCTCCAGCGTGGGACGCGCGCCAGCGCAGGGACGGAAAAGAATATGCCGCGGCAATAGGCGCGAAAGCCCTGCGTCTCGATGATCGGCCAGGTCCAGGGCGCCGGGCTGATGTTGAGATAGGTGACGTCCTTGTGACGTTGCGCGATCTTGGTCAGGAGCGGGGCGTAATTGCGGTAGGCCGGGTCGACGTACCAGCTCGACAAATTGCACTGGATGGCGGTCTCGTCGCCGTCCCTTCGCGCCGTATAGATCAGCAACAGCACGCCGACCGGCGTACCATCATTGTCGAGCATGTAGCCGAAGCGCGGGTAGCCGTCCGGTACGGGTCGGAAGGCTTGCCGGCGCAGGCCCTGGATCCAGTAGCTGCGCGAGCGGCCGACGAAGCCGCGCGTCAGCAAGTCCGCGACCGCATCGACGTCGGCCTCGGTGATCTCGCGGCATCGGACCTTGGTATGGATCACGCTCGTCTTTCCCGTGGAAATGACCGGCCTCGTTCCGTTAGCGCCAGCCTTCGCCGTGGGCATCGGCCGCGATCTGCGGCTGCAGGCCCATCATCTCCCGCACCTTGGCGGGCCAGGCGGAAGGGTCGGTGCCGTGGGTGTGGAACATGGCGACAGCCAGGCGGTCCATGCCGAAGGCGACGCAGCCGGTGTGGGCCGGCTCGCCATGGGCGTCCTTGATGTCCCAGGTCGTGCCGAAATGCTCGCGGTGATAATTGAAGCTCATGCAGGCGGTCGGCTGCTCTTCCGAGCGCAGCGGGATCAGCAGTTCGAACTTGAGCTGCTGCTGCTTCTGGCTCACCGCCTTCATCTGACCGACGCGGCCGAAGAACGGATCGCTCGCGTAATCGACGCGGAAGGTGAGACCGAGATCGGTCGCAATCGCCTGCGCCCGCACCATCCAGCGCTCGCGGAAATCGGCGACGTCATCGGGGCTGCCGATGCAGACATATTCCCGCATCCGGAACGATTGCAGCCGGTCGAGATGTTTTGACGGTTCACGGCGGAAGCAGTCGGCGGCGACGTCGAAGCGCAGCCCACCCTTCGGCAACTGGCCGCGGCTCGCCGCGATCGGATAGACGGGATAGCAGGCCGCCGGCGACAGCACGAGGTCTGCCGGCGAGAGCGAGCTGGTCCAGTCGCCGCCGGCATCGAAGCGGCTGACCGCGGCGTTGATCTCGCGCTCGGTGCCGTGCAGGCCGCAGACGCAACCGAGCAGGTTCGGAAAGCTCTTGAGGTAGCCGGACTTCTCGAGCTGTGAACGGCTCATCACCGGCGGGAAGCGCATCACTTCGGTGCCCGCCTCGCGATGGCTCGTGATCAGTGCGGCGAGCTTTTCGACGATGCCCTCATAGAGCGCGGTGCGGGCATAGACGCCGTCCGAGCCCATCGGGTGGAACAGCTTCTCGGCGAGATGATCCAGCGGATCCGCGATTTGCGGGGCGGTCTCGGGTGAATTGGGGAGGACGGCAATGTTCATGGGTCGATATCCTGCTATCTCGAAATTATTCTTGTTGGTTTAGTCGTGAATGCACGTCAGTCGTGAAGGCTCAGTGGCACGCCGCTCATCAGGGTCGATGTCGCGGCATTGGCCAGAATGCGGTCGTTGTTGATCATGATCGGCGACGACAGCACGTCGCGCAGGTGGCGGCCCATGGTGAACTCACCGTCATTGCGGTAGCCGGAAAGGCCTGTGGTGCGCATCGCATGCATCACGGTCTCGACCGCGAGCTCCGAGGCCTGCACCTTCAGAAGCGTGATCGAAGACTGGAAGTCGAGCGAGCCGAGCGCGCGTTCGTCGTGCTCGGCGCGAGCAAAGGCGTCGATATTGGCTGATATCAGCGCCCGCAGCTTGGCCAGCGACATCTTGGCGGCGGTGAAATGCGCGGCTGCCGGGGGCATCTGTCCGCCCGAGGTGCGGGCCGCCTTGCGGACGAAGGCCTGCGCACGGGTAACGGCGGCTGCAGCGATACCAGCCCAGGCCGAGGACCAGCACAGATGTGCGAACGGCGTCATGGTCTGGGCGTGGATCTTGTCGTAGGATTCCGGGAAGACGCGGTCGGTCGGGCAGTCGACCTTCAGCTCGAAGCCGGTCGAGCAGGTGCCGCGCATGCCGAGCGTTTCCCAGCCCAGCGTCCGCTTCAGCGAATAATCGTCCCTGGCGAGCGCCAGCAGCACCTGGTCGGATGCAGAAGCGTCGGTGGCGCGGCGGGCGATGGTCACGAGGCCGTCGGCCTCGGCGCCGTAGGAGATCACGGTGGCGTCGCGCAGCAGCGAGACAGTGTCGCCGGCGACGTCGACGGCGGCGGCGCTAGCGCGGATGTTGCCGCCGTTCTGGCCTTCGGTGGTGGAGGAGGCGAGCAGCCACTGGTCGCGCGCGACCCGGCGCATCATGGTTTCCATCCAGGGAATGCCGTGACCGTGCCTGACGACGCAGGCGACCTTTGTCGTGTGCATCGCGTAGATCATCGCCGTGGAGGCGCAGGCGCGTCCGAGCGTGTAGCAGACGTCGGTGACGTCGTGGATCGAGGCACCGAAGCCGCCGAACTCGACCGGGATCATGACGCCGAGCAGCTTCTGCTCACGCGCAACCTCGAAAGCCTTGTGGGGGAAGCGGGCATCGCGATCGACCCCGTCTGCGTCGGCAGCCGCCACGGTGGCGGTCCGGGCGGCGCGCTCAATGAGGGAGGGACCCTGCTCGAGAAAGCTCGTCTGCGTCTCGTCGACAGTGAGGACTGCTTCACGCACGTTCATACTCGTCCGCCTCCGGTTTGCCGTTCAGGATCGCCGGCATCATTCGCGATGCCGCAAGCGATCCTCTGACCATCTTTGCTTATGAGATGAGGCTACGGATTTAATTCAAATTCGTCGATGAAATAGAGGGTAAACAAAGGCCAATTCCGAACGAACAGTTAAGTTCGGGTTGTTTGCATCGCCCGGATTTCCGCGGTCGCGTTAGGGATCTGTAAGAAGCCGGAATTCCAGACAATCTGAGTCATCGTTTACTAAGAAACGCGAAGTAATGGTGGCGTCCATTGCGGGATCGGCCCGCCGTGCCCATCGTAGCCGGCAACCGGTCCGACCTTTGTCGACAGATGGGAATTTACCGATGCAGGCTTTCGATACCGAATTGCGCAATCGCATCATCAAGCTGGTGAAGGGCATCCTCGCCCAGAACTCGCTCTCCGCTGAGGTCGCGCCGCAGGCCAAGCTCGTCGACGTCGGCCTGACCTCGATGGACATGGTCAATCTGATGCTCGGCGTCGAAGCCGAGTTCGACTTCACGATTCCCCAGGCCGAGATCACACCGGAGAACTTCCAGTCGGTCGAGACGCTGGAGCGCATGGTCGCGACCCAGCTGCAGTCGGCGGCCGCGGCATAATCAGGAGTGCTGGCGCGCATCCTCCTGACGGCACTTCCTGATCCCATCCCCCGTTCCAAAACCGATGTAAAACTGGCATAGCTTCCTCTCGGGATTGCGATGGCGCAAACGGGGTGGAGCAGGCATGGCGCAGGCGGTATTGGGCATCATCGGCGGCTCCGGCATCTACGATCTGCCGGGGCTGGAGGACGCTCGCGAAGAGGTGATCAGGAGCCCCTGGGGCGAGCCGTCGGCGCCCCTGCGGCGCGGCTCCATTGCCGGCCTGCCGATCGTGTTCCTGCCGCGCCACGACAAGGGCCACCGGCTGTCGCCCTCCGACATCAATTATCGCGCCAATATCGACATCCTCAAGCGCGCCGGCGTCACCGACCTGATCTCGCTGTCGGCCTGCGGCTCGTTCAGGGAGGAGCTGCCGCCGGGAACCTTCGTTCTCGTCGACCAGTTCGTCGATCGTACCCACAAGCGCGAGAGCTCGTTCTTCGGGAGGGGATGCGTCGCGCATGTGTCGATGGCGCACCCGGTCTCGCCGCGGCTGCGCATCCATCTTGCCACGGCGGCCGAAGCCGAGGGCATCGCGTTTGCGCGAGGCGGCACCTATTTCTGCATGGAGGGACCGCAATTCTCGACCTATGCGGAAAGCATGACCTACAAGACGCTGGGCTATTCCGTGATCGGCATGACCAACATGCCCGAGGCGAAACTCGCGCGTGAGGCCGAGCTTTGCTACGCCACCGTTGCGATGGTGACGGATTTCGATTGCTGGCATCCCGATCACGACGCCGTCACCGTGCAGGACATCATCCGCGTTCTGAGCTCGAACGCCGACAAGGCAAAAGCGCTGGTGGCGCGGCTGGCGAAAGACTTCCCGCGCGAGCATGAGCCGTGCCCGATCGGCTCGGACCGCGCGCTCGATACCGCGCTGATCACCGCGCCCGAGGCGCGCGATCCCGAGCTCTTGAAGAAGCTCGATGCGGTGGCCGGGCGCATCCTGCGGACGTGATACGAAAGGCAGAATGCCATGAAAGTCGACGGCAAGCATTTCCGCAGCATCTGGCGTGAGCGCGACGGCTGGTCGGTCGGCGCGATCGACCAGCGCCGGCTGCCGCATGAGTTCATCGTTGCGAAGCTGACCTCATGCGAGGACGCGGCCCTCGCCATCCGCGACATGCTGGTGCGCGGTGCGCCGCTGATCGGCGCGACCGCAGCTTACGGCGTGGCGCTCGCAATGCGCGAGGACGCTTCCGACGCCGGTCTGAAGCGCGCCTACGACACGCTGGTGGTGGCGCGGCCGACCGCGATCAATCTGAAATGGGCGCTGGACGAGATGCGCGCGAGCCTCGCGCCGATCGATCCGCTGGTGCGCGCCGAAGCTGCCTATGCGCGCGCCGACGAGATCGTCGAGCAGGACGTCGAGATCAACCGCGGCATCGCCGGCAATGGCCTGAAACTCATCGAGGCGATCGTCGCAAAAAAGAAGTCGGGCGAGACCGTCAATGTGCTGACCCATTGCAACGCCGGCTGGCTTGCGACCGTCGACTGGGGCACGGCGACGGCGCCGATCTATCTGGCGCATGAGCGCGGCATCAAGGTCCATGTCTGGGTCGACGAGACGCGTCCGCGCAACCAGGGCGCCTCGCTCACGGCCTGGGAGCTCGGCCATCACGGCGTGGCGCATACGGTGATTCCCGACAACACCGGCGGGCATCTGATGCAGCACGGCATGGTCGATCTCGCCATCGTCGGCACCGATCGCGTTGCCGCCAATGGCGACGTCTGCAACAAGATCGGCACATATTTGAAGGCGCTCGCCGCGCACGACAACAACGTGCCGTTCTATGTCGCGCTGCCGTCGCCGACGATCGACTTCGCCGTCGATGACGGCATCCGCGACATCCCGATCGAGCAGCGCAGCGGCACGGAAGTCACCGACATGACCGGCCGCACTGCGGACGGAAGACTTGAGACCGTGCGCATCGTGCCGGAGGGCTCGCCGGTCGCGAATTATGCCTTCGACGTCACCCCGGCGCGGCTCGTCACCGGCCTCATCACCGAGCGCGGCATGCTGAAAGCCGATCGCGCGTCACTTGCCGCGGCGTTTCCGGAGCGGATCGCCGCCGCGGCGGAGTAGCGTTCGTAGGGTGGGCAAAGGCGCATCGCGCCGTGCCCACCATATTCATTCCGGGCCGCGCGAGCTTTGGTGGGCACGCTTCGCTTTGCCCACCCTACGGTTCACCGCCTAGCTCAGCTTCAATCCCGTCGCGGCCTCGAGCTCAGCGATCGCCTGGGCTCCGCTGGTGACCTTGATCGTCGTCATGCCCATCTCGCGGGCCGGCTTCAGATTGACGCCGAGATCGTCGAGATAGACGCAATTCTTCGGATCAACCTTCAGCGTCTCGACCATCAGCTGATAAATGCGCGGGTCGGGTTTGCGCAGGCCGATCTTGGCGGACTCGATCACATGATCAAACAGCACCATCACCTCGGCGACATAGAGTGAGCGCCCGGTCATGCTGCCGATCGCATTGGCCGGCAGATTGTTGGTAATGCAGCCGGTCTTGAATTGCGCCTTGATGCGCTTCAGCGCTTCGACCATCTCGGGGCGCAGATCCCCCTGAAGCAGCGGGAGCACATCGCGGCCGCGCACCTCTGCGCCGAGCGCCAGCGATTCCGTCGCGAACAAATGATCGAACGTGTCGATGTCGACCTCGGCGCGCTCGAACTTGGCCCATGCATTTTCCAGATGATTGGCGGCGTTGGTGCGCCGGATGATGTCGATGGGCAGGCCACGCTCTGTCTCGAACCGCGTGAACGCCTCAAACGGCGAACTCGTCAGCACGCCGCCAAAATCAAAGATCACAGCCTCAATCGTCAAGATCCCGCCCTCGTCAATTCCTTTCCAAGAGCGCTAGCATGCGCTATCGGCAAGGGCCAGTCCGAAGCCATCCCACCGCCGTCAGCGATGCCGATACCAAAGCGTGTTCCCATGAAAAAGCTTGTAACCATCATCGCAACCGCGCGGCTGCTCGCCACGCCCGCTTATGCCATCGTTGGCGGCGGCACGCCGCAGGCCGATGGCGTCGCGCGCGCCGTCGTCACGATCGTCGGCTCGCGCGGTAATTTCTGTACCGGCACCCTGGTTGCGCCAAAGCTGGTGCTCACCGTTGCCCACTGCGTGCAGCCCGGCGCGGACTACAAGATCGTCGATCGCGGCACCGACGGGCAGCCGCAGCTGCTGAATGTCCGCACCGTCGCGATCCATCCGAATTTCAACATGCAGGCGATGCAAGCGCATCGCGCTACCGCCGACCTGGCGCTTCTGCAATTGGAAATTCCACTCAAGGGAAAATCGACGGTGCCGGTCGGTGCGCCGAATATTCCGATCCAGGTCGGCAGCCGCTTCGTCATCGCCGGTATTGGCGTCACCGTGCGTGGCGACGGCAAAAGTGGCGGCGCGACGCGTGTTGCCGGTCTCGTCGCGACGGGGCAGCCCGGCACGCTCCAGATCAGGCTGGTCGACCCCGTAACCAACGGTGTTCGCGACGGAATTGGCGCTTGCACCGGTGATTCCGGCGGTCCCGTGTTCGAGGACAAGCCGACCGGAGCCGTGCTCGTCGGCGTCATCAGTTGGTCCACGGGGCCGAACGGAGCCGCCGGCTGCGGCGGGCTGACCGGCGTCACGCCGCTCACGCTCTATCGCGACTGGATCTTGCAGACCGCGCGGAGCTGGGGTGCGGCGCTGTGATTTGACCGCGACCCGATCTATGTCATCTTGAAGCGGAAGCGCGATGGGCAACGTCCGTCGCGGAGGAAACGCGTCGCCCAATCAAGGGCGGCCACAAAAACAAGCAAGGCATAGAAGCAACAATGAATGTCGCTGTTCGCAGTCACGCCACGGCCAAACAGGTTTCTGAACATTTCGACGTGCTGATCGTCGGCGCCGGTATCTCGGGCATCGGCAGCGCCTATCACATGACCAAGCAGCTACCGGGTGCGAGCTTCGTCATCCTGGAAACGCAGGCGACGTTCGGCGGCACATGGACCACGCATCGCTATCCCGGAATTCGTTCGGACAGCGATCTCCACACCTTCGGGTATAGCTTCAAGCCCTGGGTCGGGCCGCCGATCGCGACCGCCGAGGAAATCCTCGCCTACATGAACGAGGTGATCGACGAAAACGATATCGCGCGGCATATCCGCTACAAGCACAAGATCAATTCGGCGAGCTGGTCGAGCGAGCAAAACCTCTGGACCATCGAGGCGATGACGACCGACACTGGCGAGCCGAAATCCTTCACGGCGAACTTCCTCTGGATGTGCCAAGGCTATTACCGCCATTCGGAAGGCTATACGCCGGAATGGAAGGGTACGGATCGCTTCAAGGGTCGCATCGTTCATCCGCAGACCTGGCCTGATGATATCGACCTCGCGAACAAGAAGGTCGTCGTGATCGGCTCCGGCGCGACGGCGGCAACCCTGGTGCCGAACATCGCCGACAAATGCGCGCATGTCACGATGCTGCAGCGTTCGCCGACCTATTTCCGTCTCGGCCGCAACGCCATCGAGATCGCGGAGGAGTTGCGCCGGCTGCAGGTCGACGAGGCCTGGATCCACGAGATCGTCCGCCGCAAGATCCTGTTCGAGCAGGACGCGTTCACCAAGCTTTGCTTGTCAAAACCCGAGCAGGTGAAGAAAGAGCTGATCGGCCAGATCAGCGCGGTGCTCGGTCCGGAGTACGATGTCGACACCCATTTCACACCGAGCTACCGGCCGTGGCGGCAGCGCATCGCTTTCGTGCCGGATGCCGACCTGTTCAAGGGCATCGCCAGCGGCAAGGCGTCCGTCGTCACCGACGAGATCGAATGTTTCGTCGAGAACGGCATCCAGCTCAAATCCGGCAAGCTGCTCGAGGCCGACGTCATCGTCACCGCAACCGGCTTCAATCTCGCGGCGCTCGGCGACATCGCCTTCGAGGTCGACGGCAAGCCGCTCGCCTTCGGCGACACCGTCACCTATCGCGGCATGATGTTCACGGGCGTGCCGAACATGGTCTGGGTGTTCGGCTATTTCCGCGCCAGCTGGACGCTCCGCGTCGACCTCGTCGCCGACTTCGTCTGCCGCCTGCTCGGCCACATGAAGGCGAAAGGCAAGAAGAAGGTCGAGGTCCAGTTGCGTGCCGAAGACCACAACATGCCGATCCTGCCCTGGATCGATCCGGAAAACTTCAACCCCGGCTACATGATGCGCAACATGGATCTGCTGCCCAAGCGCGGCGACAAACCGGAATGGCAGCACAGCCAGGATTACTGGACCGAAAAGGACGAGATCCCGAAGACGGATCTGGATGGCGGGGAGTTCGTGTATCGGTGAGCGCGGCAGGCGGCGCTACAAACCTCTCCGTCGTCCTGGCGAAAGCCAGGACCCATTACCCCAGGGAGAAGTTGTGGCGCGAGCTTGTCATCAAGAGTCTTCGCCAAACGACGTGCCGTGGTAATGGGTCCTGGATCGGTGCTCCGCTTCGCTGCGCTTGTTCAGGACGACGGCGTTGGGGGGTCAGGAATTCCTTCTTGTTGCATTCGTTGCAATCGCCGCAGCCGCAGTCCGGTTCTCGACCCCAAGCTTGGAGTAGATCTGCTCGAGATGCTTGTCGACCGTGCGCGGGCTCAAGCCCAAGATCTGCGCGATGTCGCGGTTGGTCTTGCCCTTGCTGAGCCAGGCCAGCACCTCGCCTTCGCGGGTGGTGAGGCCAAGCTCGCTGGTGAATTCGGGTGGCGGCGCGGTGCCGGACTCCCTGGACAGCCGAAGCAGAAACTCGTTCGGCGCGGTCTCGCCCATGTAGTACAGCCGGAGCTGAGGATTGTCGGGCAGGGAAGCCGCCTGAGATTTCGAGCTGCCCTTGCCCTTGGTCTGCTCCAGCCATTGCAGCAATGATACTGGCAGGACGAAGTCGTCGTCGGCCTGCGCGCCGTGGTGGTCGGCCAGCAGCTTCTGCGCCTGCGGGGTCGCCCACAACAATTTGCCCTGGCGGTTGACCGCGAACAGGAATCGGCCGGAGACGTCGAGCGCGGCGCGTGCACTTTGCGTCAGCCGCGCATTGCCGAGATGAACGCGGATGCGCGCCAGCATCTCCTCGATCACGATCGGCTTCGTCACGTAGTCGACGCCGCCGGCCTCCAGTCCGCGCACGATGTGCTCGGTCTCGGCGAGCCCCGTCATGAAGATCACCGGCACATTGGCAAGACCCGCATCCCGCTTGAGGCGGCGGCAGGTCTCGAACCCGTCCATGCCCGGCATCACCGCGTCGAGCAGCACGATGTCAGGCGTGATCTGGTCGACGATGCGCATCGCGGCCGCGCCGTCGAGCGCCACCATCACCGTCATTCCGGCGCTGTCGAGCGCGTCGGTGAGCAGCCGCAGCGTCTCCGGGGAGTCGTCGACAACGAGCGCGACATCGCGCTTTTTCGACTCAGTGCTCATACGCATGCAACGTCTTCAATGTGGCCATGTACTGGTCGAGATCGAAGCGGTCGATCAGCGACCGCATTTCCGCGACGAAATCGGCATGTTCAGGGTGCTCGCTGCCGATCTCGTCCAGCTTCAACTGGATAGCCTTGACGTAGCCGATCTGACCAAGCCCGATCAGCGCCTCGATGTGTTGGACAGGCGGCCGCGAGCCGCTTTCGGGCCGCCACAGCGGCACGGCGATCTCCTCCGAGCCGTATTGCCATTCGATCTTCAGAAGCTGGCGGATGCTTTCCAAAAGCCTGGGAATGTCGATCGGCTTCATCAGATAACCGTCGTGGAAAGGCTGTGCCAGCGGTGTGCCGTGGGCCTCGAGCGCGCTGGCCGACACCATCAGGATCCGCGCCTGATGGTGGCCGCTGGCGCGTAGCGTCTCCGCGACCGTCCAGCCATCCATGCCAGGCATGGAGATGTCGAGCAGGAACAGATCGGGCCGGCAGTGCTGGGCCAGTGCCAGGCAACCAGGTCCGTCGGGCGCGCTGAGCAGGATGAAGCCGAGTGGTGTCAACACCTCGCGCAGGAGGTCGCGATGCACGGGATCGTCGTCGGTAATGAGGATGGTCTTGCGCGTGCCGTGATAGCCGGAGATCGGGGCCTCCACCGGCGCAATGCGCTGCGGATTGGTGACTTCCGAGAGCAGCATCTTGACCTTGAACGTGCTGCCGCTGCCGACCGTGCTCAAGACCTTGATGTCGCCGCCCATGACGCCGGCGAGCAGCCGGCTGATGGTCAAGCCCAGTCCGGTGCCGGTCTGTGGCTGCGAGACACCGAGCGCGCCGCGCTCGAACGGTGCGAAGATGCGTTCGAGATCGTCGCCCTGGATGCCGGGGCCGGTGTCGATCACCTCGAACTCCGCGACCGGGCTGCGATAGTGCACCACGAACTGCACACTGCCGGTCTGGGTGAATTTGATCGCGTTGGACAGCAGATTGATCAGCACCTGGCGCAGCCGCTTTTCGTCGGCATAGACCACGACCGGTAAATGCGCCGGACGCCTGAACACGAAGTCGATGCTCTTGGCGGCGGCCTGAAGGCGGAACATGCCGACGAGCTGGTCGAGGAATTCGGTCAAGCGCACCTCGTCGCGCGACAGGTACAGCCGCCCCGCCTCGATCTTGGAGATGTCCAGAATGCCGTCGATCAGGCCGGAGAGGTGATCGGCGCTGCGGCGGACGACGCGGACCTGGTCGCGCGGCTTGGTGTTGAGCGTGGTGTCCTGCTCCAGGAGTTGGGCATAGCCGCTGATCGCATTCAGCGGCGAGCGCAGCTCGTGGCTCAGGCCCACCACGTAGCGGCTCTTGGCGAGGTTGGCGGATTCGGCGATTTCCTTGGCGCGCTGGAGCTCGGCATCGGTGCGCTTGTGCGCGTCGATCTCCTGGATCAGCAGCGTGGTCTGGCGCCGGGTCTCGGCCTCGGCCGCTCGTCGGCTCTGCTGCGCCAGCACGAACAGCCAGGCCACCACGCCGATGATGATGCTGAGCGAGAAGAACACCTTCCAGAGCACGTTGGAGACGAGCATGTTCTCGCCGGGCACGCTGACCGAGGTCTGGAGGTAGATCAGCCCCAGTACCAGCGCGACGAGGCCCGCGGAGACCACGAACACACCGATGTAATGGCCGAACTGCGAGTTGATCCGCTGATAGATCGGCTGCGGCAAGATCCTGGCGAGCGCGTCGGCGAACTGCACCTGCGCCCGCGCGTGCGGTTTGCACAAATCGTGGCAGCGCGCGTCGAGCGAGCAGCATAGCGAGCAGATCGGGCCGGCATAGGCAGGACAGGAGGTCATGTCCTCCGGCTCGAAATGGTGCTCGCAGATGCAGCACTGGATCGATTCGATGTTGGCCCAGCTCCTCTTTGGCTTGCGCGCGATGTAGTATTTGCCGTCGGTGAGCCAGGCGATGACGGGCGCGGTGACGAAGGCGACCGTCAGCGCGACGAAGGCCGCGAGCGCTTTCATGGTCGAGCCGAACAGGCCGTAGAATGCCGCGATCGAGACGATGGTCGCGATCGTCATCGCGCCGACGCCGACCGGGTTGATGTCGTAGAGATGGGCGCGCTTGAACTCCATCTGTGGCGGGCGCAGGCCGAGCGGCTTGTTGACTACGAGATCGGACACCAGCGCGCCGACCCAGGCGATCGCGACATTGGAGTAGAGCGCGAGCGTCTGCTCCAGCGCCTTGTAGACGCCGATCTCCATCAGCAGCAGCGCCACCATCACGTTGAACACCAGCCAGACGACCCGGCCGGGATGGCTATGCGTCAGACGCGAGAAGAAGTTCGACCAGGCGATCGAGCCTGCATAGGCGTTGGTGACGTTGATCTTGAGCTGCGACAGGATCACGAACGCCCCGGTGAGGGCCAGGGCCATGTCCGGCTGCGACAGCACGTAGCGAAACGCCTCGAGATACATGTGCGCCGGCTCGGCCGCCAACTCGCTGGAGAGACCGTGGCTCAGCGCGAAGAAGGCGAGAAATGAGCCCAGCAGCAGTTTCAGCGCGCCGAAGATGATCCAGCCGGGGCCCGCGATCAGCAGGGCGGCCCACCACGACGTTCGCGACGTGCGGCGGTCGCGCGGCAGGAACCTGAGGAAGTCGACCTGCTCGCCGATCTGGGCCACCAGCGAAAACACCACGGAGGATGCGACACCGAACAGCAGCAGATCGAAATGTCCGCTGGGGTCGCCGTGCTCGCCTGCGAATTTGCGCCACTCCGTGAACGAATAAGGATTGGCCCAGGCGATCGCCGCGAAGGGCAGGATGTGCAGGATGATCCAGATCGGTTGCGTCCAGAGCTGGAAGCGGCTGATCAGCGTGATGCCGTAGGTGACAAGCGGGATGATCGCGACCGCGCTGATGAGATAGCCGATCGGGCGCGGAATGCCGAAGCACATCTCGAGCGCCGTGGCCAGGATCACCGCTTCGATCGCGAAGAAGATGAAGGTGAAGGAGGCGTAGATGAGCGAGGTGACGGTCGAGCCGATATAACCAAAGCCGGCGCCGCGGGTGAGCAGGTCAATGTCGATGCCGCATTTGGCGGCATAATAGGCAATCGGAACGCCGCAGCAGAAGATGATGGCGGAGACGACGAGGATCGCGGCGGTGGCGTTGGTAACACCGTAGTTCAGGGTGATGGTGCCGCCGATCGCCTCCAGAGCGAGAAAGGAGATGGCGCCCAGTGCGGTGTTGGCGACGCGGGCGGCGGACCACCGGCGCGCGCTCTTGGCGGTGAAGCGCAGCGCGTAGTCTTCCAGCGTCTGGTTGGCGACCCATTGGTTGTACTGGCGCCTGACGCGATCTATCCGCTGCCGCCCTGCCACTTAACCCCCACTCCCGAACTCCCGCATCCCTCGCAAAACCTGTACCAAAATCCTACGTCGTCATTTTGCGGTGCAGTATACGCGATCTTGCGTATGCTTGCAGTGCACAAATTCGAGCCATCCTCACGGCACCAATCGCGTGTCCTCGAACAACAGTGGGGTGCTCATGTCAGACGAAGCGAACAAGGGCCTGTTATCGCCGCTCCGGCGCAAATTATTGATGGGAATGGCGGCCGTGCCGGCCATCACCATGCTACCGCGAGCATCTTTTGCGCAGGCCCCGGCGACCTCGGCGGTCAATACCACGGGTCTCGCGGTCACCGACACTGAGGTGACGGTCGGCATCCTGCATTCGGCGACCGGCACCATGGCGATCTCCGAGACCGGCTCGATCGAAGCCGAAAAGCTCGCCATCGAGCAGATCAATGCCATGGGCGGCGTGCTCGGGCGCAAGATCAAGTTCATCCAGGAAGACGGCGCCAGCGATTGGCCGACCTTTGCCGAGAAGGCCAAGAAATTGCTGGTCAACGACAAGGTCGCGGCGATCATGGGCTGCTGGACCTCGGCGTCCCGCAAGGCCGTGCTGCCGGTCATGGAGCAGTACAACGGCATGCTCTATTATCCGACCTTCTACGAAGGTCTCGAGCAGTCCAAGAACGTGATCTACACCGGCCAGGAAGCCACTCAGCAGATCCTCGCCGGCCTGAATTGGATCGCCAAGGAGAAGGGTGCGAAGTCGTTCTTCTTCATCGGCTCCGACTACATCTGGCCGCGCACCTCGAACAAGATCGCGCGCAAGCATGTCGAGAACGTGCTGAAGGGCAAGGTCGTCGGCGAAGAGTATTATCCGCTCGGCAATACCCAATTCAATTCGGTCATCAACAAGATCAAGCTGACCAAGCCCGACGTGATCTTCACCGACGTCGTCGGCGGTTCGAACGTTGCGTTCTACAAGCAGCTCAAGGCCGCAGGCATCGATCTCTCCAAGCAGGCGCTGCTGACGATCTCGGTGACGGAAGACGAGATCGACGGCATCGGCGGCGAGAACATCGCGGGCGCCTATGCCTGCATGAAGTACTTCCAGTCGCTCGACAATCCGAACAACAAGACCTTCGTGCCCGCGTTCAAGAAGATGTGGGGCGAGAAGACCGTGATCGGAGACGTCACCCAGGCTGCCTATCTCGGCCCGTGGCTGTGGAAGTTGACAGTGGAGAAGGCGGGCTCCTTCGACATCGACAAGATCGCGGCGGCGTCGCCAGGCATCGAGTTCAAGGGCGCTCCGGAAGGCTATGTGCGCATCCACGAAAATCATCACCTCTGGTCGAAGACCCGGGTGGGGCGCGCCAAGCTCGATGGCCAGTTCGAGCTGATCTACGAGACCGCCGATCTGGTCGAGCCGGATCCGTTCCCCAAGGGCTACCAGTAAGGCGAGAGCTACCAGTAACACACGGCGTTCGTCGCCGTTTCCCCTTCAGACAAAACCTCTCCCTGGCGTGGACCGCAAATCCACGCCCAAGACCCCCGCGTCGCGAACCTGCTCGCGACGCGGGACCCTTTCCCGACGGAGGACATCGATGTTCGGCGACTACTCGCTTGGTGACCTTGGCTCCATCTTCGTCATGCAGGGCTTTGCAGGACTGATCCTGTTCTCCGTCTACGTCCTGATGGCGCTCGGTCTTGCGATCATCTTCGGCCAGATGGGCGTCATCAACATGGCCCATGGCGAGTTCATGATCCTTGGGGCCTACGTCACCTGGATGACCTCGAGTTTCTTCCAATCCTATTTGCCGAGCCTGTTCAGCGGCTACTTCTTCCTCGCGATGATCCTGGCCTTTATCGCATCCGGTGCGTTGGGGATGCTGGTAGAATGGGTGCTGATACGGCATCTCTACAAGCGCCCGCTCGACACGCTGCTTGCGACCTGGGGCCTCAGCCTGATCCTGCAACAGGCCTATCGCTCCGTGTTCGGCGCGCGCGAGGTCGGCGTCGAGCTGCCGCAATGGATGCTTGGCTCGCTGCACGTGACCGACAGCATCGAAGTGCCGATCAACGGCGTCTTCGTGATGTGCCTCACTGTCCTGATCACCGTGGGCGTCGCCTACGTGATGTATAAATCGCGCTGGGGTCGGCAGGTGCGCGCCGTCGTGCAGAACCGCATCATGGCCGGTGCCGTCGGCATCAACACCGAAAAGGTGGATCGCTACACTTTCGGCCTCGGTTGCGGCATTGCCGGTGTCGCCGGGAGCGCCTTCACCATGATCGGCTCGACCGGGCCGACCTCCGGACAGCTTTACATCGTCGATACGTTCCTGGTGGTCGTGTTCGGCGGCGCGGCAAGCCTGCTCGGCACCATCGCATCGGCCTTCTCGATCTCGCAGACCCAATCCACCCTCGAGTTCTTCCTGTCGGGCTCGATGGCCAAGGTGCTGACGCTGCTTGCCGTTGTCGGAATCCTGATGCTGCGGCCGCAGGGTCTCTTCGCCCTCAAGGTCCGCAAATAACAAGAAGCAGGCAAGTCATGGTCATCAACTCACGCTTCTTCAATCGATCCGAGCTCATGGGCTTCCTCGTGCTGGCCGCTGTGCTGTTCGTGATCCTGCCGCTCTCGCTGGATGTGTTCCGTCTCAACCTTGTCGCGAAATATCTGACCTACGCCTTCGTCGCGCTCGGTCTGGTGCTGTGCTGGGGCTACGGCGGCATTCTCAGTCTGGGGCAGGGCGTGTTCTTCGGCCTCGGCGGCTATTGCATGGCGATGTTCCTCAAGCTGGAGGCCTCCAGCGTCGAGAATACCAAGATCCAGTCGACGCCAGGCATCCCGGACTTCATGGACTGGAATCAGATCACGTCGCTGCCACTGTTTTGGCAGCCGTTTCACAGTCTCGCCTTCACCATCCTCGCCATCATCCTGGTCCCCGGCATCTTCGCGCTGATCATCGGCACTGCGATGTTCAAGCGCCGCGTGGGCGGCACCTACTTTGCCATCATCACCCAGGCGGTGGCGGCCATCCTCACCATCCTGATCGTGGGCCAGCAGGGCTACACCGGTGGCATCAACGGCATGACCGACCTGCGTACCCTCAAGGGTTGGGACATCCGGCCCGACCACGCCAAGGTCATCCTGTACTTCGTCGAAGTGGTGCTGCTGTTCGCCTGCATCGGCATCGCGCAGTTCATCCGCCTGACCAAGCTCGGCCGCATCCTGGTGGCGATGCGCGAACAGGAGGACCGCGTCCGCTTCTCCGGCTACAGCGTCGCCAACTTCAAAATCTTTGCGTTCTGCATGGCCGCGGTCTTCGCCGCGATCGGCGGGGCCATGTTCGCGCTCAATGTCGGTTTCATGTCGCCGTCCTTTGTCGGCATCGTGCCGTCGATCGAGATGGTGATCTACACCGCGGTCGGCGGACGGATGTCGATCTTCGGCGCGATATGGGGGGCCATTCTGGTGAACTTCGCCAAGACCAGCCTGTCGGAGTCCTTCCCGCAACTCTGGCTGTTCGGTCTCGGCGCGCTGTTCATCGCCGTCGTGCTCGCTTTCCCGAACGGCCTGTCGGGGCTCTGGGCCGACTATGTGCAGCCGCGCATCGACCGCCTGTTCACCTCGCGCAAGAAGCCGGGCTGGAGCGACAATTCGGTTGCCGATGGCGCACCGGCAGAGTGAGGAGACCATCATGCTTGTTGGACATCAGCCGAAGGAATTCCTGCTCGCGGTCTCCGGACTGACCGTTTCCTTCGACGGCTTCAAGGCCGTCAACGATCTCTCGTTTTACGTCGAGGAGAACGAGATCCGCGTCATCATCGGCCCCAACGGGGCCGGCAAAACGACGGTGCTCGACCTGATCTGCGGCAAGACCAAAGCGACCGAAGGCTCGATCCAGTTTCGCGGCACCGAGCTGACCAAGCTCAAGGAGAACGAGATCGTCAAGGCCGGCGTCGGCCGCAAGTTCCAGACGCCGTCGGTGTTCGAAGACCTCACCGTGTTCGAGAATCTCGAGATTTCGTTTCCGCGCGGCCGCACCGTGTTCGGCTCGCTCACCTTCCAGCGCGACCAGCCGGTGAAGTCACGCGTCGCGGAGGTCGCCGAGATGATCTTCCTCAAGGACAAGCTCAACACCTATGCCTCTGAGCTCAGCCATGGCCAGAAGCAATGGCTCGAGATCGGCATGCTGCTGATCCAGGACCCGGACCTGCTGATGCTGGACGAACCCGTCGCCGGCATGAGCGTGTCCGAGCGCGCCAAGACCGCCGAGCTGCTCAACCGCATCATCAAGAACCGCTCGGTGCTGGTGATCGAGCACGACATGAAGTTCGTCGAGGACATCGCGCACAAGGTCACCGTGCTTCACCAGGGCCAGATCCTCTCGGAAGGGACCATGGATAAGGTGAAGAACGACCCCAAGGTCATTGAAGTCTATCTGGGGCACTGAGATATGACGAATTCGGGCCAGTCTGTTGCGGCAATGACAGTGCACCTCTCCCCCTGTGGAAGAGGTCGGATCGCGCAAGCGATCCGGGTGAGGGGTATCTCTCCGCAGCTCAAACTGCCTCTCGCCTTCGCGGACGCAGACCCCTCATCCGTCGCGGACTTCGCCCGCGCCACCTTCTCCCACAAGGGGAGAAGGGAGAAAGTTCACGGCAGAGCGGCCTCACCAGAATTCATGCTGATTTAGGGAGCGATCATGCTGGCAATTTCCGATCTTCACGTCGCCTATGGCCAGAGCGAGGTGCTGCACGGGCTCAACGTCAAGGTCGCGCCCAACGAGATCGTGGCGATCATGGGCCGCAACGGCATGGGCAAGACCACGCTCATGAAATCGCTGATGGGCATCCTGCCGGCGAAGAGCGGCTCGGTGACCATGGACGGCGCCGAGCTCGGTGCCTTGCCGAGCTACGCGCGCGTCGCCAAGGGCCTCGCCTATGTGCCGCAGGGCCGCATGATCTTCTCAACCATGACGGTGAAGGAGAACATCGAGACCGGTCTCGTGGTCTCCGGCGGAACCGAGGTGCCCGGCGACATCTACGAACTGTTCCCGGTGCTGCTCGAAATGAAGGACCGCCGTGGCGGCAATCTCTCCGGCGGCCAGCAGCAACAACTCGCGATCGCTCGCGCGCTGGCGACCAAGCCAAAAGTGCTGCTGCTGGACGAGCCGACCGAAGGCATCCAGCCGTCGATCATCAAGGAGATGGCGCGCACGCTCAAGCGCATCCGCAACGAGAAGGGGCTTTCGATCGTCGTGTCCGAGCAGGTCCTGAGCTTCGCGCTCGATATCGCCGACCGTGTGCTGGTGATCGAGAACGGCGAGATCGTCCGCGACGATCCGCGCGACGCCGTCGATGCCGCGCAGGTCTCGAAATATCTGTCCGTCTAACCAACCGTGTAAAAAGGGGAGCCTCTCGATGCCAGAGACACTGATCAAGGTCGATCTCACCAAGTCGGCCTATGAAAATGACATGGTGCATAACCGTTGGCACCCCGACATTCCGATCGTCGCCTGGGTCAATCCCGGCGACGACTTCATCATCGAGACTTATGACTGGACCGGCGGTTTCATCAAGAACAACGATTCCGCGGACGACGTCCGCGACATCGATCTGTCGATCGTGCACTTCCTCTCCGGCCCGATCGGCGTCAAGGGTGCCGAGCCCGGCGACCTCCTCGTCGTCGACCTGCTCGACGTCGGTCCGATGAAGGAGAGCATGTGGGGCTTCAACGGCTTCTTCTCCAAGCAGAACGGCGGCGGCTTCCTCACCGATCATTTCCCGCTGGCGCAGAAGTCGATCTGGGACATCAAGGGCCTCTACACCTCGTCGCGGCATATTCCGGGCGTCAACTTCGCCGGCCTGATCCATCCCGGCCTGATCGGCTGTCTGCCCGATCCGAAGATGCTGGACACCTGGAACAAGCGCGAGGCCGAGCTGATAGTGACCAATCCGACCCGTGTGCCCGGCCTTGCCAATCCACCGTTCGCGCCGACCGCTCATGGCGGCCGCGCCAAGGGCGAGGTCAAGGACAAGATCGGCGCGGAAGGCGCGCGCACCGTGCCGCCGCGCGAGCATGGCGGCAATTGCGACATCAAGGATCTCTCGCGCGGCTCGAAGATCTACTTCCCGGTCTATGTGCCCGGCGCCGGTCTCTCGATGGGCGATCTGCACTTCAGCCAGGGCGACGGCGAGATCACCTTCTGCGGCGCGATCGAGATGGCCGGCTGGCTGCATCTGAAGGTCGAGGTGATCAAGGACGGTATGGCGAAGTACGGCGTCAAGAATCCGATCTTCAAGCCGTCGCCGATCACACCGAACTACAAGGATTATCTGATCTTCGAAGGCATCTCGGTCGACGAGGCCGGCAAGCAGCACTATCTCGACGTCACCATCGCCTATCGCCAGGCCTGCCTGAATGCGATCGAGTACCTCAAGAAGTTCGGCTACTCCGGCGCCCAGGCCTATTCGATCCTTGGCACCGCACCGGTTCAGGGCCACATCTCTGGCGTGGTCGACGTGCCCAATGCCTGCGCCACATTATGGCTGCCGACGGAAATTTTCGACTTCGACGTGATGCCGTCCTCGGCGGGTCCGATCAAGCACATCAAGGGCGATATCCAGATGCCGATATCGCCGGACAAGTAATCCCTGCGCGACGGGATGCGGGACGGCGTAGCTGTCGCCCCGCATCCTTCGCCGGAACTCTCTCACAGACAACAGCGTAGGGATGATGCGATGCCGGTCTATGAATATCTCTGTGACGATTGCGGTCCGTTCAAGGATCTGCGCCCGATGTCTGAATGCGACGATCCGCAGGTCTGTCCGCAATGTGAAATCATGGCGCCGCGCGTCATTCTGACCGCCCCGAACTTCTTCTGCATGCCGTCGGAGACGCGCAAGGCTCACGCCGTCAATGAGCGCAGCACGCACGCGCCGCAGACGCTGGCGCAATACAAGGCCTCGCATGGCCCCGGCTGCGGCTGCTGCTCGACGGGAAGAAACTCCTCGGACATGAACTCATCGGACAAGAAAAAGCCGGCGCGGCTGGTGACCAAGACCAGGAGCGGCGCGAAGGGTTTCCCGACCGCGCGGCCCTGGATGATCAGTCACTGATTCATGCGGCAATCTCAAACAGAGTAGAGGAGCAATTCAAATGCTTCACGGTGACATCTCCAGCAGCAACGACACCGTCGGCGTCGCGGTGGTCAACTACAAGATGCCGCGCCTGCACACCAAGGCCGAGGTGCTCGACAACGCCCGCAAGATCGCCGACATGGTGGTGGGCATGAAGACCGGCCTTCCCGGCATGGACCTGGTGATTTTCCCGGAATACTCCACCCAGGGCATCATGTACGACTCCAAGGAGATGTATGAGACCGCTTGCGCGGTCCCCGGTGAAGAGACCGCGATTTTTGCGGAGGCTTGCCGCAAGGCCAAGGTCTGGGGCGTGTTCTCGCTCACGGGCGAACGCCACGAGGAGCATCCGAACAAGGCGCCCTACAACACCCTGATCCTGATGAACGACAAGGGCGAGATCGTGCAGAAGTACCGCAAGATCATGCCGTGGGTGCCAATCGAGGGCTGGTATCCCGGCAACTGCACCTATGTCTCCGACGGCCCGAAGGGGATGAAGGTCAGCCTGATCATCTGCGACGACGGCAACTTCCCGGAGATCTGGCGAGACTGCGCCATGAAGGGGGCCGAATTGATTGTACGCTGCCAGGGCTACATGTATCCGGCCAAGGAGCAGCAGATCCTGATTTCGAAGGCCATGGCGTGGGCCAACAACGTCTATGTCGCGGTCGCCAACGCCGCCGGCTTCGACGGGGTCTATTCCTACTTCGGTCACTCCGCGATCATCGGCTTCGACGGCCGCACCCTCGGCGAGTGCGGCGAGGAAGACTACGGCATTCAATATGCCCAGTTGTCGAAGCATCTGATCCGCGATGCGCGCCGCAACGGCCAATCGCAGAACCATCTCTACAAGCTCGTCCATCGCGGCTACACCGGCATGATCAATTCCGGCGAAAGCCCGCGCGGCGTAGCGGCCTGTCCCTATGATTTCTACAAGAACTGGATCGCGGATCCCGAAGGCACAAGGGACATGGTCGAAGCGATGACGCGCGCGACGCCCGGGACCGCCGAATGCCCGATCGACGGCATCCCGAATGAAGCGGGACCGAGCAACTACTGAGCCATGGCTGCATCAACCACACGGTCCTACGCCGACAAGGGCGGCGTCATGCACTCCGCGTGATGAGGGTCTACCGTTTCTGCTGCGCCGGCTTGCGTGGCGGTCGCGGAGCGGCGGCCGGCGTGGGTGTCCCGCTCATCTTGTTGGCGGCCTCGCTGACGTCGAGCAGCGATCGGCGGATGTCTTCGAGGAAGTTCGCCGATTTCTTTCTCATGGTGTCGGCGAGCTCGTGCAATCCCTGGATCTTTTCGAACAGCTCGTCGGCCTTGCCGTCGGCAAAGCCGGGCACTACGCCTTCGATCTTTGTGACCGCCTTGTCGAAGCCCGCGAAGGCGCTGTCGACCTTGGCCATGACGGAATCGATTTCGCCGCCCTTGCTCCTGAGATCGGCGGTGTAGTTCTCGAACGTGCGCAGGCCCTCCTTGATCGCCGGGGCGTTGCTGACGATCGTGCGGTCGACACTGTGCAGGGTGTCGACGATTGATTCGGCGTCGCTGAGATCGGCGGTCAGCACGGGGACGCCGTCCGAATCCAGCGGCACTGGCGGTGCGGAGGGCGCGCCGCCGATCAGCGAGACCGCGGCGACGCCGGTAAGACCGAGGAACTCGATGCCTGCGACGGTGTCCTTGCGGATCGGCGCGGAGTTGTCGAGCATCACCAGGGCCACGACCTTGCGCGGATTGTCCAGCTTGATCGACAGGATCTGGCCTGCGGGGACGCCGTCGAAATTGACCGGCCCGCCGCGGCGCAATCCGCTCGCCGAGCCGCCCTCGAACACGACGCGCAACGGGCTGCGGCTCTGGAGGGTGCGCCATTTCTGCACGCCGAGCACGCCGCCGAACGCCACGGCGATCACCGCCAGCGTCGCCGTTCCGATCACCAGATTGCTCGCGCGTGCCATGCGGGGTGATTTTACGGCCAAACGAGGGAAGTTGGAAGGAGCTGCAATGGTACGTAGGGCGGGTTAGCGAAGCGTAACCCGCCAACGCCTCGTGCGGCCTTGGACCGATTTGGCGGATTACGCTGCGCTAATCCGCCCTACGCGACATCAATGCCCGGCCGCGCCTTTTGCCGCAGCATTGTTCAGCACGATGAGGGCATCGACGGCGACGCCGGTCCTGGCATTGATCAGGAACGGATTGACGTCAATCGAGGCGATCCGGTCGCCGGCATCCGCGATTAGGTTGGAGAGGCCGACCAGGGCCTTCACCGCGGAGGCTTCGTGCAAGGCCGGCTTGCCGCGATAGCCGCGCATCTTGACGCCGGCCTTCGTGCGGCCGATCAGGAGCCGGGCCTCAGCCTCGTCCAGCGGCGCGCCGGCGAGCGCGACGTCCTTCATCAGCTCGATGTCGATGCCGCCGGTGCCGAACAGCACGACCGGGCCCATCTCGGCATCGAGGGAGGCGCCGACCACGAGTTCCAGATCGGCCTTGACCTGTTGCGCGATCAGGATGCCGGCGAGCTTCGGCTTGCCCTTCAGCCTGCTCACCCGCGCGGTGATGTCGGCGAACGCCTTCTTCACCTCGGCCGGGTTGTTGAGATTCAGCACCACGCCGCCGATGTCTGATTTGTGCAGGATCTCGGCGCTGACGACTTTGGCCACGACCGGGAAGCCGATCTGCTTGGCGATCTTCACGGCCTCGGCTGCCGTCTGTGCGATTGCCTCCTTCGAGATCGGGATGCCATAGGCCTTCAGCAGCTTCTTCGAGGCGACCTCGTCGAGCGCGGCGCCCGTTGCCGATTTCAGCGCCTTCTCAAGCATGGCACGCGCGGCAGGCTTCGAGCTCGAGACGATATCAGGCACTTCCTTGCGCAGCTTGGCGTAGTCGAGCAGCGACTTGATCGCAGTCACCGCGCGGTCCATGCCCTGCATGACCGCCAGATGCGGCAGCGACTTGCGCAAGGTCTTGGTGAACTCCGTGAAGCCGATCGACATCGCGCTGATATAGATCACCGGCTTTCCGGCCCGACTCGCCATCTCGTCGACGATGCGCAGATTGCGCTCGCGCAGCTCATGCGGGGCTTTCGGCAGCTCGGCATCGATGATGACGATGTCGATTTCGGGGTCGTCGATCATCAGCCCGATCGATTTCAGGTAGACGGAGGGATCGACCACCGCGGCGAAGCCAGCGTCGAGCGGGTTGCCGACGATCGAGCCCGGCCCGAGCATCTTTGCCAGCTCCGAGCGGACATGCGAGCTGAGTGGTGCAAAATTCAGGCCTTCTGCATCGAAGGCGTCGATCAGCATGCCGCGCTTGCCGCCGGATAGCGTCACTGCGGCGAGCCGGTCCCCCCTGGGCACAGCGGCATGGACGAAGCATTCGGCGGTCTCGATCAACTCGTCGAGCCCGCCGACCCTGATGACCCCTTCGCGCGTTGCAATGGCGTCGAATGTCTCGATCGAGCCCGCGAGCGCGCCGGTGTGTGCCATCGCCGCCGCGCGGCCACCCTCGGAGGCCCCGAGCTTGAGCGCGATCACCGGTTTGCTCGCGGCGCGCGCCGCCTTGCAGGCGTCCCGGAACGCCTTGGTGTTGCGCACGCCTTCGAGGTACACCACGATCACCTTGATGCTTGGATCCTCGGCGAAATAGCGCATCAAGTCCGGCGTCTCGAGCCCGGCCTCGTTGCCGGTCGTCACCATGTAGCCGACCCCGACACCGCGATCTTCCAAAGCCTGGCGGATCGCCATGACGATGGCGCCGGATTGCCCGGCAATCGCCACCGCGCCCTGTTCCATGGTGACGATACGGTCGTCGATATTGGTGAAGAGTTTTTCGCCCGCGCTCAAATTGCCGAGGCAGTTCGGGCCGGTGACCGCCAATCCCGTCTCGCGCACGGCCGCTTGCAGTTCGGCGGCGAGCTTCTGGCTTTCCTCATCCTGCAACTCGCTGAAGCCCGAAGTGACGATGGTGGCCGAGCGCGCGCCGGCCGCGGCGGCGTCGCGGATCACTTGCACGGCAAAGCGCGCCGGCACCAGCACCAGCACGTGGTCGGGTTTTTCCGGGAGGCTTGCAAAGTCCTTGTAGCAGGGGACACCCCAGATGGCGTCGCGTTTGGCATTGACCGGATAGAGCCCGCCCTCGTAGCCGTATTTGACCAAATTGTTCCAGATGCGCTCGGCGTAGTTGCCGGGCTTGTCGGTCGCGCCCACCAGCACGATGTTGCGCGGATGCAGCATGGCGTGGATGCCCTTGACGATGTCGCTGGCATCGGGCGCCGGAGACCATGGGCGCGACGAAGCTGAGGCGGCAGATACGCGAGCTTCCATGGTGTGACCTCACCTGTTGTTCTTGTTGGTGGTGCGTCACTCTGTTCTATGGCGAGTTCTTCGGACTGGCAACCACGTGGGCAGGTATGCCGTGCGGTGGAATGAGCGCGCGTCAAGCCCTGGTGATCGACATCTTCGGATCTCTGCTCGCGCCGTGGTTCAGTATCTCAGCATGCCGAGCTTGTAGGCGTAGTGATAGGCCAACTGCTTCGCCAGATAAGGAGCGATGGCGCGCCGGATCTGCATCTGTGTCGGTTCGAAGCCGAGATTGCGTCGCCGCAGGATGCCCATCTCCCTGACGCCGACCGCATAGGTGGATGCCGTCTTTTGTGCGTCATGGATTCGGAAGCAGGCGAGAAATCGCGGCAAGCGTGCGAATTTGAATCCTGCGGCTTGCGCTCGAAGGATGAAGTCCCAGTCCATCGCGTAGTGTAAACTCTCGTCGATCGGCCCGATCCTGTCCCACACGCGCTTGCGCCAGAACATCGTCTCTTGCGGAATGTAGTCGGCATATCGCAACGCCTTGCCGTCATGAGGCGGCAGCACGGCGCGGCCGACCTCGAGTCCCTCGCGATCGATGAAGACGCGATGGCCGTAGACGACGTCGACATGCGGATGTGCGATGAAGTAATTTGCGACATAGGCAAGCGTCCCGGGCAGCAGCATGTCGTCGCTGTTGAGATAGGCCATGATCTCGCTCTCGATGCCGGCGAAGCCGAGATTGATGGCGCTGGATTGCCCCTTGTCCGGCTCGCTCCTCCAGCGCAGGCTATCGCCGCGCCCCTTCAGGAGATCGAGCGTGCCGTCGATCGAGGCGCCGTCCTGCACGTGATAATACAGGTCCGGATAGTTCTGGCTGACGATGCTGTCGATCGTGGCGTCGAGATATTGCGCATGGTTGTAGCTCGGCGTGACCATCGCGATTCGGGGCGCGCCCGGATGGATCGCAGGTGCTGGCGGGAAAGCCGTCAGGTTGAGCAGACGCGGCGGATATTGCTCGAAGGTCCACATCGGCGGGCGGCGCCAGAGGCTCCGAAGCGAGGAGCGTCTTCGCCCGGCGGCAATAAGATCGTGGTTCCTCTCCACGAGCGCGACGCGGTTCTCGAGCTGTTCGAGACGCTGCCTGAACTCCTCATCCATCCCCGTTCTTCTCGCAAATTGCAGCGAAAATGCTCAATGGGCCATTCTGATAGGTCCCCCGTCGACGGCGCCGGTTCACGGGTTCCATCATGCGGGATTGTCCCTACAAGCCGGGCGGATTCAAGAGGGGGGTGCGGATCGATTGCGAACCGCTATTCATCGGTTCCGATCAGGGTGGCATGCAGGATGTAGCGCTCGGGGCCGGACACGACGGCGTCGAACGGCCAGCAGGTCGCGAGCACGAGTTCGGCAGCCCGTATCGCAGGATCGATGCCCGAGGCATCGAAGCGAACCACAGCGGAGGAATCCGCGCGAAAACGATAGTGCTTGCCATCACTGCGTGTGACATCGATCAGGTCACCAATGGCGACATTCCGCAGGAAGCGGAAATGAGTGTCGCGGTGCGCTGCATATACGGCGACACCCCGCTCGCCCGCGTCAGCCGTTTGGCGGATATGGCCGGGACCGAAGGCGAGCGCCTGGCCGCTCGCGCCTTCCAGCACGATCGCGCTGGCGCCGATCCGCCTCACCTCGATCCGCGCGACCGGCCATGTGTCGGCCCATGACCATGGCCTGACCACTTCGCCGGTCGCAACGCTCTTGTCGAACGCGCGCTCCAGCAGCACCTGCGCGAGCCACGCCTTCGCATGGATGTAGGCGCCGTCGCCGAACAGGATGATGCCGATTAGGGCGAGAGCCAGGGGAGAGATGAAGCGGGGCATTGTTTCCACACTCGTCATTGCGAGCGAAGCGAAGCAATCCAGAATCTTTTCGCGGAGGCAGCCTGGATTGCTTCGCTGCGCTCGCAATGACAACAAAAAGGCGCGCGCGGCCGTTGGTGTGGGACGGGCAGCCGCGCGCGCTAACAGAGGAGTTCGGGGAGCTCCTCTCTCAAGCGGCGTCAGTGAGCAAGGACTGACGCCGGTTGAACACGAACAGGATCATGGCGAGCAGGATCAGGATCACGCCTGCGGTCATCTTCAACTCGGCCGAGGTCGCGGTCTTGGGCAGGCGGATCGTATCGGTTGCCGCCGGCGTCGGCCGCCTCGTGGCCGACTGGCTGCGCGCATCGGCGTGACGCTCGCGGAGTTGCGCCGGGACCTGCTGGCGTTCGCCAAAGACCTTCGCGAAATCCCAGCCGGCCGGCAGGTTGATCGGCAATTCGCTGAGCTTGAGCGGCTCACCCTCGGGACGGCTCGGCGTCTTGTCGACCGCGACGAGGCTGGTGAGTCGGGTGACGATCTGATGGTCGAGCGCCAGTGCCAGGATCGCCTTGTCGGAATCTTCGGGCGTCATCTCGCGCAGGGTGCGCGCCACTTCGGCATCGGCGATCTTGCGCTTGGCCCAAAGCTTCGACAGGCCTCTGCCTTCGGCCGCATTTTGCAGCGGCAGCGTCACCGACCATGGGCGGTCCCCGACGCGCCCCTTGATCTCGACCGAGCCCGCGAGCGTGTCGAGCTTTGCCGCCAGCACCAGCGGCTCGTCGCGATAGAGGTCGGGAATGATCGCCGGTGTGACGTCGGCCTTGGCTTCGGAGAACTTTGCGCTCAGGCCGGTCACGGCCGGGTTCTCGAGCTTGGCAAACAGGCCGCGCATGCGCTCCTCGATCTGCTCGACCGAGCCGATATGGGTGAAGGCACCGCGGCCGAGCTCGGCGGCGCGCGTCATCAGATAGGTGTTGGGCGCCGACCCGATACCGACCATGAACACGCGCGAGCGGCCGCGCATCGCCGTGATCGTTTCGAACAATTGCTGCTCGTTGCCGATCGCACCATCTGTCAGGAATACGACCTGGCGAACCATGCCGGCGTCGCCGAGCTTGTCGGTCAGCGCGGCCCGCATCGCCGGCACCATCTCGGTGCCGCCACGCGCCTGCAGCGCGCTGACGAACGAGGTGGCTTCACCGACACGCTCGGCATCCGCCGCCACGGAGGCCGGAAACAGCACGTCCATGGTGTCGTCGAAACGGATGACATTGAAACGGTCGGTCGGCTGGAGACGGGAGAGCGCGTAGGTGAGGCTCGCCTTGGCCTGAACGATCGACGTGCCGCCCATCGAGCCGGAATTGTCGATCACGAATATCACCTCGCGCGGCCGTGGCTTCTGCGTCGCCTGCTCGGCGGCGGGCGGGGTGACGAAGGCGAGCAGATAATCGGTGTCGCCGACGCGCTCGCGGAATAAACCGACCGACGGCGCCTTCGCGGCGGCCGGCTTCCAGGTCAGTTCGAAATCGCGGTCGGAAGGCACGGCGCCGTCGGCAAGCGTGACGATTCGCGTCGTATTGTCCGGGCTCTCGACCTTGACGTTGTGGTGGGGGCTCGTGACCTCGCCGAGCGCAAACCCGGCGTTCAGGCGTATCGTGATGCTGGTCGGGTTGACCGGTGCATTCCTGGCGGGATCCAGCACGGGCGGCGAGATGCGGTCGCGGTCCGGCACCGGGTCCGAGTTCGTCGCGCCCCAGCCGGAGCCATCGTTGCGGAAATCGACACTCTGGACGATCGGTGCCGGATTGTAGCGCGGCCCGACCACCAGCGGCAGGCGCAGCGAATATTCGTTGCCGGATTGATGCACCGGTTCCTGATATTCGATCTGCACCAGCACGGTTTCTCCGGGACCGATATTGGCGACCGAGTTGGTGAAGATATTCGGCCGCTCCTGTTCGGTGAGCGCGGCCTTCTGGCCGGCCCGGCGCGCCTCTTCGTAGATCACGCGCGCCTGCTGCCGCTCCTTGATGTCGCCGACGATGACGCGATTGCCGACCACCATCTTCAGCGAATCGACGGCACCGCCGGCGGGGAGCGGATAGACATAGGTCGCCTCGGCCCAGTCCTTGGTCGGATTGCGGAAGATCTGGGTGACGCGGGCGCGCAATGTCGGGCCCGACACCGTGATGTCGACGTCGATGCCGAGGCGGATCGCTTCCGTGTAGGCGCCGTCCTCCTTGAGGAGGAGAGACCCGGATTTGGCGTCGCCAGGCTGGAGCAGGCTGGCCTGCTCCGTCGTCGCCGACCAGCCCGGCTCCAAGCTCACCAGCAGCGCCACGAAGGCGACCAGCATCACCGCGATGCCCTGCGCCAGAAGGAACAGTCCGACCACGATGAGTCTGCCCAGCCAAGGGTGTTCGTTGCTGTCCGTCGTGTCGTAGGTATCCATTTGGCCTGCTCCCGAGGATGTTTGCTGGCTCTGAGCATCGGCCGGGACGGCGCGGTTTCGCGAGCAGAATGATCGGCAATGTTCCGCCACGGCCGGCCCGGCCGGCCGCCTCCGAGATGGCCAAGTGCGGTTTTGTGCTGGTTTGTCCGCCCTGCTAGGATGCTGTCCTGGAGCAGGGCCACGATGCAGACGCAGGACAAATTCACCGACAAGCAGCTTTCGGACGAGCAGAGCCGCGAGATTGCGGAGACCATCCGTGAGGAGCTCGCCAGGCGCCGGATCTCCCGGCAGGCGCTGGCCGAGCAGGCCAAACTCAGCCTGTCGACTCTCGAGAAGGTGCTCGGCGGCCGACGGCCGTTCACGTTGGCGACCACGGTGCGGCTGGAGCAGGCGCTGGGTGTCTCGCTGCGCAGAAGCGCCGCCGCGGTGACGCCCCCGGCCGCAAACGATGTCGCGCCCGACAGCCTCGGCTCCTATGCCCATCGCGCGGTGACCTGGCTCGAGGACGTCTACGTCACGCTGCGACCGTCGTTCGGCGACAAGGACGCGATCTTCGCCTACCGCACCGAGATCGTCTGGGAGCCGAAGGTCTCCTCATTGGTGTTCCGCGAGGGGGAGCGGACCGATGCCGCCTATGAACACACCGGCGAGGTCGCCGTGCCGCATCAGTCCGGCTTCATCTATCTCGTCATCATCAAGCATGGCCAGCATCGCGTAATCACCGTGTCGCGGCCGACGGTCGCCGGCGAAATGTACGGGATCATCTCGACGCTCCGCGCCGGCCCCGGCTCGCAGCTGACGCCGATCGCAGCGCCGATCGCCTATGTGCCGCTCCGAAACTTCGCGAAGCCCTCGCTGGGTCGGGTCGCGCCCGGCGATGCCAACCATGAACTGTACCAAAAGCACCTGCGCCGAACGGTGGAAGAATCGTTCGCGCTGTTTCTGTCGGTATAGTCCGCAGGAAATTATCCGGAATGACGCGGCATGCGTCTATAAGGGGACATGCAGGACGCGCCCGCACTCGATGACGGCGAATCTCCGCTGTTCTCAATCATTATCCCGCTCGAATCTCACCGCGGGCAGTGGGAGATGTCCTGGCTCGGCTGGACGTCGCAGACTGCCGACAAATCGCTCTACGAGATCATTTTGGTCGTGCCACCGGATTTCACGGCACGCGAGCAGTTGAAGACGCTGGCCGGCAACAGGGCTCGACTCGAATTCACCGATTCCGAACACGACATCGGGCTCTGCGCATTTGGCGCGACGAAGGCGCGCGGCAGCTATCTGTTCTTCACGGAATCGCACTGCCGGCCCGAACCCGACGTGATCGAACTCTGCATTCGCGCGATCGATGCTCATCCCGACTGGGCCGGCTTTTCCTGCCGTTCGATCCCGATCTGCCATAACCGGTTATCCGTGGCAGAGGCCGCCATGTACAAGGCCGACATCGAGTTCGGTATGAAGCAGCATCCCTGGCGCAAGGTGCTGGATCAGTGTTTCGTGACGCGGCGAGACGTCTACTGGGAATGCGGCGGCCTGCGCGAAGAGCTCGGTCATTTCGCCGAATGGGTGCTTGCCGCCGCCTATCACGCGAGAGGCCATTCCATCGGCTATCTCGAGGAGGCGCGCTTCCATCACTACTATGTCGGCGAGATCGACGAGCTGAAGCAATTCACGCTCGACTTCGTGCAAGGCGAGATTCGCTATCTGAGCGAGGCCCGCAACGATCCCGGCAGCGAGCTGCTCGACGTTCCGGTCGAGTGGAGCTCGCGGAGTGAGGCCGGCACGTCGCTCGCCCGCAATGCACTGAACGCGCTCCTGCGCTACAGCCTCGCTGGCGGCGGCCGAGGACGGTCTGGCGAGAAATTGCTGGCGTTATGGCGTTGGGCCGTGCCGGCGCTGCTCGGCGATCTCGGCGCGCGCGCTTTCGCGCGGCTGGGGGCATGGCACGCGCGGGCCGTGCTGGTCGTTCTGACGGCCGCCGGATCGAGCGAGGCGATCGCGCGATGGATGCGGCGATACATCGCTGCGCTGATCCGGCATCAGAGACTCGATTGCATTCATCGTCTCGGGCGAGATGCGCGGTCTGTCGGCGGCTTTCTTGGTGGCCACGTTATCGCGCAGATCGGATTCCATGCCGAGGAGTTCTCCGCCGGTTACACTTTCCGCTGGAGCGAACCGGAGGCTGCCGTGCGCATCAAGGGGATGCCTGGCCGCACCATCCTTCGCGTTCGAAGCCCGGCGCTTCGCGCGCCGCTGGATACGATCGACACGCGATTCTATATCGACGGCACGCCCGTCGCTCCCGAGGCGGTCGCGACCGGTTATGACGGCTACACGCTGAGACTCGATCTGCCGCCGTCAGGCATCGCCACCCTCGCCTGGGCATGCCCTGTGTTCAGGGGCGTCGGCGATTCTCGTCGTCTCGGTCTGGCCGTCGCGGGCATCGACGTCGGCCACGACATAACCGAGGTCGAAAGCGCGGGACCCCCCGCGCTCGCCGAAGAGAATAGCGGCCCTTCATGAAAATTCGTTAAAATTCCCTGGGGTTTCTTCTGGGGTGGAGCAGGCACGTCACAAAAGAAAAGCGCCCGCGAGAGGAGCGCTTTGATCAGGCGTTGGCGGCTTTCTTATCGACTTCGGAAGTGACCGAGAATTCCTGGCGCAAGGTCGGCTTGTGGATCTTGCCGGTGGCGTTGCGGGGTAACGCATCGACGAAGTGGACCTGGCGCGGACATTTGAAGCGCGCGAGTTTCGCTGCGCAGTGTGCGAAGACATCGGCCTCGGTCAACCGCTGGCCGGGCTTGGCCGCAACGATAGCGAGGCCGACCTCGCCCCATTGCACATCGGGAATGCCGATCACGGCGGCTTCCGCGATGGCGTTGAGTTGGTGCAGGACGTTCTCCACTTCGGCCGGATAGACGTTCTCGCCCCCGGAGATGTACATGTCCTTCCAGCGGTCGACGATGTAGTAAAAGCCTTCCTCGTCGACGCGTGTCGCGTCTCCCGTGTGCAGCCAACCGTCGGTGAACGACGTTTTGTTCGCCTCCGGCCTGTTCCAGTAGCCGGGCGTGATGTTCGGTCCCTTGACCCAGAGTTCGCCGAGCTCGCCGACATCGGCGTCGCTGCCATCGGGCCGCACGATGCGCACTTCCGTGTGCAGCACCGGCTTGCCGGCGGAGCCGGCTTTCCGTGCCGCATCCTCGCGGTCGAGCACCAGCACCGCCGGCGAGGTCTCGGTCATGCCGTAGCCCTGCTGGAGCGCGACGCCGCGCGCCTCCCACACCTTGAGCAGCGGCACCGGCATCGGAGCGCCGCCGACACCGCCGACGATCAGCCTGCCGAGGTGGGTGGTTGCGAAGGCCGGATGCTGGGCCATGAATTGGTAGATCGCGGGCACGCCGAAGAACACGTTGATGCCCTGCGCGGGATCATTGATCAGGCCAAGCGCCGTGCCGGGATCGAAGGCGCGCATGATCATCACGGTGCCGCCCGCATGCAGCACCGGATTGGTGTAGCAATTCAGGCCGCCGGTGTGGAACAGCGGCAGCACGGTGAGCAGCACCGAGGACGGCCCGATGCAGGCGGGGCCGCCGAGATTGACGCAATTCCAGAAGGTCATGCCATGGGTGATGGTGGCGCCCTTGGGCTGACCCGTCGTGCCCGAGGTGTACATGATGGTCGAGACATCATCGAGGGTGACCTCCTCGATTTTCTCGAGTGGCTTTGCAGCGGCGATGCCGGCCTCATAAGTCCCGCCGGGGCCAAGGAGCAGGCTCGTCTCAATGCCGCAGAGCTTTGCCACGGCAAACGCCGTTTCGGCGAGATCGGTGTCGTGGATCATCACCTTCGGCGCGCAATCTGCGGTGATGAACTGGAGTTCGGGAACGGTGAGCCGGGTGTTCAGCGGCACGAAGATCGCACCTAATCGCCCGCAGGCGAATTGCACCTCCAGCGTATCGGTCGTGTTCAGCGCCAGCACCGCGACCCGCTCGCCGCGCGAGACTTTCAGCGTATGGCGCAGAAATGAAGCGAGACGAGAGATGCGCGCGTCGAGCTGCGCATAGCTGAAGCGGCGCTCGCTCGCGAGGTCGATCACCGCAATCTTGTTCGGCGTGCGGCGGCCATGGTGGGCGATCCAGTCGTAGTAACGAACGGCCAAGAATTCCTCCCTCGGCGGTTTGGTGCCGCCCGCGTCCCTATTGCCATGCACCATGCCCGGCATGGCCCTGGGGCCAGCCGGAGTTTGTGCACCACGCCTTTTTTTGATCCGGAGTTGGCGCGCGAGCGGTGAAAATCGTCTTGCGTTGAGTTGCTAGAGCGGGCGCTGCTCGGAAGCGGCCGCCGGCCAGCCACTCCGCGCAAGTGAGCCGCCAAGGTTCCGGCCATGGTGGACAAGCCGAATCCGCCAGCAAGGCGAGAGTGCGATGATGAGCCCGTTCTATACCGTCGAGCATGACGCCTTTCGCGAGGTGATGCGCCGCTTTGTCGACAAGGAGATTGCGCCCTTCGCCCACGAGTGGGACGAGGCCGGCGAATTCCCGCGCGCGCTCTATCGCAAGGCGGCCGAGATCGGGCTCTTGGGACTCGGTTTCCCCGAGGAATATGGCGGGATCGCCGCCGACCAGTTCATGAAGATCGTCGCCAACCAGGAGCTGGCGCGGGCTGGCGCCGGCGGCATCAGCGCCAGCTTGATGAGCCATACCATCGGTTCGCCGCCGGTCGCGCGGGCCGCGCGCCCCGAGGTCAAGGCGCGCGTGCTGCCTCAGGTGCTCGCGGGTGAGAAAATCTCAGCGCTCGCGATCACCGAGCCGGGCGGCGGCTCCGACGTCGCCGGGCTTCGGACTAAGGCGCGGCGCGACGGCGATCACTACGTCGTGAGCGGCGAGAAGACCTTCATCACCTCGGGTATGCGTGCCGACTATCTGACCGTTGCGGTGCGCACCGGCGGCGAGGGCGCCGGCGGCGTCAGCCTGCTCCTGATCGAGGGGGATACGCCCGGCCTGTCGCGGACAAAGCTGAAGAAGATGGGTTGGTGGGCCTCTGACACCGCGACGCTGCATTTCGACGAGTGCCGCGTACCGGCGGAAAACCTGATCGGCGAGGAAGGCCATGGCTTCAAGATCATCATGCGGAATTTCAACAGCGAGCGCATGGGCATGGCGGCGGGCTGCACCGCGTTCGCGCGCGTCTGCCTCGACGAGGCGATCGCCTACGCCAAGGAGCGCAAGACCTTTGGCAAGCCGCTCGCGCAGCACCAGGTGATCCGCCACAAGATCGTCGACATGGCGCAGAAGGTCGCCGCTTCGCAAGCGATGCTTGAGATGCTGGCCTGGCGGCTGGAGCAGGGCGACAGCCCGGTCGCCGAAATCTGCATGATGAAGAACCAGGCGACCCAGACCATGGCATTCTGCGCCTCGGAGGCCGTGCAGATTTTTGGCGGCGCAGGCTTCATGCGCGGCATCAAGGCGGAGCGCATCTATCGTGAGGTCAAGGTCAACGCGATCGGCGGCGGCACCGAAGAGATCATGAAGGATCTGGCGTCGCGGCAGATGGGGTTGTGAAGGACGCCGTCTTTCCGGGGCGGCGCGTAGCGTCGAACCCGGAATCCATCGAGCCGCAGATGTCGCAGAAGAATGGATTCCGGGTTCGCGCTTCGCGCGCCCCGGAATGACAAAGGGAGCGAAATGCTGTTCACCGCCGACCACGACGAGATCCGCCGTTCCTTGCAAAAATTCATCGCCAACGAGATCAATCCTCATGTCGATGAATGGGAAAAAGCCGACATCTTCCCGGCGCACGCGCTGTTCAGGGAGATGGGCAGCCTCGGCTTTCTCGGGCTGAACAAGCCGGTCGAATTCGGCGGCTCCGGCCTCGACTATTCCTATGCGCTGATGATGGCGGAAGAACTCGGCGCCATCAATTGCGGCGGCGTGCCGATGGCCATCGGAGTGCAGACCGACATGGCGACGCCGGCGCTGGCGCGGTTCGGCTCCGATGAAGTGCGGCGCGAGTTTCTCAGCCCCTCGATCTCAGGCGATTACGTCGCCTGTATCGGCGTCTCCGAGCCCGGCGCAGGCTCCGATGTCGCATCGATCAAGACCAATGCGCGCGGGGACGGCGACGATTATGTCATCGATGGCGGCAAGATGTGGATTACCAACGGCACCCAGGCCGACTGGATCTGCCTGCTCGCCAATACCGGCGACGGACCCGTTCACCGCAACAAGTCGCTGATCTGCGTGCCCATGAAGACCAAGGGCGTCACCGTCGCGCGCAAGCTCGACAAGTTGGGCATGCGCTCCTCCGACACTGCGCAGATCTTCTTCGACAACGTCCGCGTGCCCAAGCGCAACCGGATCGGCGAGGAGGGCAAGGGCTTTACCTACCAGATGATCCAATTCCAGGAGGAGCGGCTCTGGGGTGCGGCGGCCTGCCTGAAGGCGCACGAATACATCATCAACGAGACCATCGAATACACCCGCAATCGCAAGGCCTTCGGGAAGTCGATCCTCGACAACCAGGTGGTCCACTTCAAGCTCGCGGAGATGCAGACCGAGGTCGAGCTGCTGCGCGCGCTGATTTACCGTGCCGGCGAGGCGTTGGTGGCGGGCGAGGATGTCACGAAACTGGCGACCATGGCCAAGCTGAAGGCCGGCCGGCTCGGGCGCGAGCTCACCGACGCCTGCTTGCAATATTGGGGCGGAATGGGCTTTACCAACGAGACGCCGGTCAGTCGCGCCTATCGCGACAGTCGCCTGACATCGATTGGCGGTGGCGCCGACGAGGTCATGCTGATGGTCCTGTGCAAGATGATGGGCACGCTGCCCGGCAGCAAAGGAAGTTCCTGATGATCACGCTCTATCACTGCGACGCCGCGCGCTCGTTCCGTCCGCTCTGGATGCTGGAGGAGATGGGGCTTCCCTACGAGCTCAAGATGCTGCCATTCCCGCCGCGGGTCTTCGCGAAGGAATACCTCGCGCTCAATCCGCTGGGCACCATTCCCTTCATGGTCGACGGCGAGACCAAGATGACGGAATCGTCCGGCATCTGCCACTATCTCGGCATCAAGCATGGACCGACGCCACTGATGGTCGGACCCGAAGATCCCGCCTATGGCGCGTTCCTGAACTGGATGTATTTCAGCGACGCCACGTTAACCTTCCCGCAGACGCTGGTGCTCCGATACACCCAACTCGAGCCGGAAGAGCGGCGCAATCCGCAGGTCGCCGGCGACTATGCCAAATGGTTTCTCGGCCGCCTGCGCGCCGTCGAGGCAGCGACCGCGAAGGCTGAAACCTTGTGCGCCGGCCGCTTCACCGCCGCCGACATCGTGATCGGCTACGCGCTCCGCCTCGCCGATAATATCGGGCTTGCCAAGGATTTTGGACCAAATGTCGCGGCCTATTGGGCGCGCTTGCAGCAGCGCGATGGCTTCAAGCGCGCGGTTGCTGCGGAGCAACAAGCCGGCGTCGAGCAGAACGTGGCGCCGAGGGTCAGGGCTTAATTGTCGTCCTGGCGAAAGCCAGGACCCATTACCCCAAGGATTTGTTTGGCGACGACTCGCGGTTGTCGCCATGGCGCTGCAACTTCCCGCTGGGGTAATGGGTCCTGGATCGGCGCTCCGCTCCGCTGCGCTTGTCCAGGACGACGATGTTGGCACGAGTTCCGGGTCGTCCACCACGCTCCCGGACTGCCGCTGTTTTGCGCTTCATGATAGCGCTATCCCGCCGTGACAGCGCCCAGATTTCCGCTAAGGTGACCTCCGTCCGCAGCGGCCAAAGAGCCGCGCGAGGAGGATCCCAATGGAAGATACCGGTCGCGAATCCGACCATTTGATGCTGATCACGCCGGAGCGGGTGTTCTATGCCGGCCTGCTCGGCCGCCCCCGCAAGCGAACGCCCGGCTGCTGCCATGTCTATGTCGCGGTGAAGGGCAGTCTGCATCTGACAATCGACGATGCCCTCGCCACCGGCGAGCTGTTCGTCACCCTGCCGAACCAGCGGCATTCCATTGCCAGTGACTACCGCACCGCGATCAGCGTGACGCTGGAGCCGGAGAGCATGCCCGATGGCGTGATCGAGATCCTGGCCGAGCGGCTCACCGGACCCGACAGGGCCGTCTATGCCCGCAAGATTCTTGCCGCCTACACGCTGCTGCGCCAGCGTCGCTACGGCGACATCACCACCGCCGAATTCGACGAGATGTGTTTTGGCGAAGCGCTGCCGCGCCGCGTGCTCGATCCCCGTGTGACGCGCGCGGTCGCCCGGATCGGCCGCTTCACGGGTGAGCCCGTGACGGCGGACACATGTGCGGCGGACGCCGGACTTTCCGCTTCGCGTTTCCTGCATCTGTTCAAGGAAGAGACCGGCATCTCGTTCCGCTCCTTCCGCGCATGGAAGCGCGCGCGGCATCTGCTGCACTTCGCCAACCAGGACCTCAACCTCGCCCATCTCGCGCAGGACATCGGCTATCCCGACAGCACCCATTTCAGCCACTCGATCCGCCGCTTCTACGGCCTGAAGCCGCGCGCGATCTTCGTCGGCTCGCGGGATCTTGCGATTTATCGCAGCACCGAGACGGTGAGGCTGGCGGAGGCGAGTTGATCGCTTCGTAGGGTGGATTAGCCGAAGGCGTAATCCACCAATTCTGCCTCCGAGGAAGCTTAAGAGGTGGGTTACGCCTTCGGCTAACCCACCCTACGGCATCTCGTTTTCCAGCTTCTCCGCGCAAGAAGCCGCATGCCGCCCATCACATGATCGCAAACGTTGAACTATCAACGTGCGAGACATTCAAGGCATGAGCGACAAGGCTGTCATCACCTGCGCGCTGAACGGCGTGCTCACCGACCCGAAGCAGCACAACGTGCCTGTCACGCCCGAGCAGATGGCGCGCGAGGCCAAGGCTGCGTTCGATGCCGGCGCGTCCATCATGCACATCCATCTGCGCCAGCAGGCACCGGACAAGGGGCATCTGCCGTCCTGGGAGGTCAGCGTCAGCAAGGAGATCCAGCAGGCGATCCGCGAAGCCTGCCCCGGCGTGATCATCAACCACACCTCGGGCGTCTCCGGGCCGAACTACAGCGGTGCCCTGGATTGCATCCGCGAGACCAGGCCGGAGATCGCCGCCTGCAATGCCGGGTCGCTGAACTATCTGAGGGTGAAGGCCGACAACAGCTGGGCCTGGCCGCCGATGATGTTCGACAATGCGGTCGAGAAGGTGAAGGATTACCTCGACGTCATGAACGCGGTCGGCACCATCCCCGAATTCGAATGTTTTGACGTCGGTATCGTCCGCTGTGTCGGCATGTACCGCCAGGTCGGCATGTACAAGGGCCCGCTCGAATATAATTTCGTGATGGGCGTCGCCTCCGGCATGCCGTCGGATCCCGATCTGTTGCCGATCCTGATCAAGCTGAAGCGTCCCGAAGGGCATTTTCAGGTCACCGCGATCGGCCGCGAAGAGATCTGGCCGCTGCACCAGCGCTGCGCCGAACTCGGCGGTCATCTGCGCACCGGTCTCGAAGATGCCTTCTATCTCGCCGACGGCAAGAAGGTGACGTCGAACGGCCAGCTGATCGAAGCCATCGCCGCCTGCGCCCGCCGTGCGGGCCGCGAGATCGCGAGCCCGGCGGAAGCGCGGAAGATTTTTGGGACGAATAGGTAAATTATCGCCTCAACCGTCATTGTGAGCGAAGCGAAGCAATCCAGAATCTCTCCGTGGATGCAGTCTGGATTGCTTCGTCGCTTCGCTCCTCGCAATGACGAGCAGGATTGAGTTATGTCCATTCTCGAAAACACCATTTCCCCCGGCAGTGCCGCCTATCGCGCCAACCGCGACGGCATGCTCGGCCTGATCGACCGCATGCGCGCGCTGGAAGAGCGCACGCGTGCGGCGTCGGCCGCGGCGAAGGATCGCTTCCACAAGCGCGGCCAGCTGTTGCCGCGCGAGCGCGTCGCGCTGGTGCTCGATCCCGGCGCGCCCTTCATCGAGCTGTCCACGCTCGCCGGCTACATGTTCGACGTCTCAGATCCGGACAAAAGCGTGCCCGGCGGCGGCGTCATCGCCGGCATCGGCTTCGTCTCGGGCATCCGCTGCATGGTCAGCGCCAACGATTCCGGCATCGATGCCGGCGCGCTTCAACCTTACGGCCTGGACAAGACGCTGCGGGTGCAGGAGCTCGCGCTGGAGAACAAGCTGCCCTACGTCCAGCTGGTTGAGAGCGCAGGCGCCAATCTCCTGCGCTACCGCGTCGAAGACTTTGTCCGTGGCGGCAACATCTTTCGCAACCTCGCGCGGCTTTCGGCGGCCGGGCTGCCCGTCGTCACCGTGACGCATGGCTCTTCGACCGCCGGCGGCGCCTATCAGACCGGCCTGTCGGATTACATCGTCATGGTCCGTGGCCGCACCCGCGCCTTCCTCGCCGGGCCGCCGCTGCTAAAGGCCGCCACCGGCGAGATTGCGACCGAGGAGGAGCTTGGCGGCGCCGAGATGCACACGCAGGTTTCCGGTCTCGGCGATTATCTTGCCGAGGACGACCGCGACGCCCTGCGCATCGCGCGCGAGATCATGGCGGCGCTGGAATGGGAGCGGCCGGACAAGGGAGCCGCGCAATACAAGCCGCCGCGCTACGACCAGGACGAGCTGCTCGGCATCATGCCGATGGACCACAAGCGCTCCGTGGACATCAAGCAGGTCATCGCGCGCATCGTGGATGATTCCGACTTTACCGAGATGGCGCCGAACTACGGCCCGGCCACCGTCTGCGGTCATGCCCGCATCGAGGGCCAGGCCATCGGCATCATCACCAACAACGGCCCGCTCGATCCGGCGGGTGCCAACAAGGCGACGCATTTCATCCAGGCCTGCTGCCAGACCCGCACGCCATTGCTGTATCTGAACAACACCACCGGCTACATGGTCGGCAAATCCTACGAGGAAGCCGGCATGATCAAGCACGGCTCCAAGATGATCCAGGCGGTCACGTCGGCGACGGTGCCGCAGATCACGATCTATTGCGGCGCCTCGTTCGGTGCTGGCAACTACGGCATGTGCGGGCGCGGCTTCCATCCGCGCTTCTGCTTCTCCTGGCCCAACGCCAAGACCGCCGTGATGGGCGGTGAGCAGGCCGCCGAGACCATGGCGATCGTCACCGAAGCCGCCGCAGCCCGCCGCGGCAAGCCGGTCGAAAAAGAAAAGCTCGATGCGATGAAGGCGCAGATCATCGGCGTGTTCGACGGCCAGATGGACGTGTTCTCGACCAGCGCGCGCGTGCTCGACGACGGCGTGATCGATCCGCGCGACACCCGCGCGGTGCTGTCGGAAGTGCTCGCCATCTGCCGCGAGGGCGACGCGCGCACACCCCAACGCATGCAGTTTTCGGTGGCTCGCCCATGAGGAACGGTTCAACGCAGCACCGGCCGTTCTTCAAGGTCCTGATCGCCAATCGCGGCGAGATCGCGCTGCGGGTGATGCGCAGCGCGCGGCGGCTCGGCCTCGGCGTCGTCGCGGTCTATTCGGATGCGGATAGCAATGCGCTTCATGTGCAACAGGCCGATCAGGCCGTACGCATTGGCGAGCCGCTGCCGGCGCAGTCCTATCTCAACATTCCCGCGATCGTTGCGGCCGCAAAGGCCAGCGGCGCGGATGCCGTTCATCCCGGCTATGGCTTCCTCGCCGAGAACGAGGAGTTTGCGCAGGCCTGCAAGGATGCCGGGCTCGTCTTCATCGGCCCCTCGCCGCAGGCGATCGAGGCGATGGGTAACAAGGCCGGTGCCAAGGAGATCATGAAAAAGGCCGGCGTCCCCGTCGTGCCCGGCTATCAGGGTGCGGACCAGGGCGACGAGGTCATGCTCGCGGAAGCCAAAAAGATCGGCTTCCCCGTGATGATCAAGGCGGTTGCCGGCGGCGGTGGGCGCGGCATGCGGCTCGTCACCGACGCCGCCTCATTTCCCGATGCTCTGCGGAGCGCGCGGTCCGAAGCGAAGGCGGCGTTTGGCGATCCGACGGTGATCCTCGAACGCGCCATCCAGAATCCCCGTCACATCGAAATTCAGGTGTTCGGCGACAGCCATGGCAATGCCATCCATCTTGGCGAGCGCGACTGCTCGGTGCAGCGGCGGCACCAGAAGCTGATCGAGGAGGCACCGTCGCCCGCCGTGACGCCGGAACTGCGCGGAAAGATGGGCGAGGTCGCGGTCGCCGCGGTGAAGGCGCTGCGCTACGAGGGCGCCGGCACGCTGGAGTTTCTGCTCGACGCGAGCGGCGAATTCTACTTCATGGAAATGAACACACGCCTCCAGGTCGAGCATCCCGTGACCGAGGCGATCACCGGGCTCGATCTCGTCGAATTGCAGCTGCGCGTCGCGCGCGGCGAGCCATTGCCGGTGAAGCAGCAGGACATTCGCTTCACGGGCCACGCCATCGAGGTGCGGCTGTGCTCCGAGGATGCCGCGCAGGATTTCATGCCGCAGTCCGGGCGCATGGCGTGCTGGCAGGTGCCCGATGGCATCCGCGTCGAGCACGCGCTGCAATCGGGCTCCGAGATTCCGCCGTTCTACGATTCCATGATCGCGAAGGTGATCAGCCATGGCGCGACGCGCGAGGAGGCGAGGGGGCGGCTGATCGTCGGCCTGGAGCAACTGACCGGATTCGGTGTGACCACCAATCAGGCGTTCCTGATGGCATGCCTGCGTCATCCCGGCTTCGCCAAGGGCGAAGCGACAACGGCGTTCATTGGTGCGCATCGCGACGAGTTGCTGGCGCCGCGCGCGGACGCCGCATTCGATATGGCTTTGGCCGGGCTGTTGCTCTACGTCACGAACCCGCAGGCACCGTCGTGGCGCCGCGGACGGAGCATCACGGCAACGTTTCCGCTGCCGGCGAAAATCGAGATCGCAGGCCATGGGTATGAGCTCGAAGTCTGGCGCGAACGCGATGGCAGCTACATTGTTGGCAGCGACGGCCGGCAGGACAAGTTCGAGATCGACCAGCTCGATTTCGACGTGATCCGCTTCCGCCATGACGGCGTGACGGACAGGGCAAAATTCCTGCGCGATGGCGACCGGCTCCACCTCCAGCGCCGCGGCATCCCGCTCGCGGCGACCGATCTCACCCTCGCCGCGCCAAAGGCGGCCGCGAGCAACGGCGACGGCAAGGTCCGTGCCGCCATGAACGGCCGGGTCGTTGCCGTCCTGGTCAAGCCGGGCGACCGCGTCGCCGCCGGTCAGCCGGTGCTGACGCTGGAAGCCATGAAGATGGAGCACGTCCACAAGGCCGGCATCGATGGCGTCGTCGCCGCGATCGACGTCGCCGAAGGCGAGCAGGTCACGACGGGGAAGATTGTCGCCGAAATCGGGGCTGGGTAGAGCGGCAAATGTAGCTATCGTAGGGTGGGCAAAGGCGCGCAGCGCCGTGCCCACCATCGTGCGGCGATTGCGATTGAATGGTGGGCACGCTTCGCTTTGCCCACCCTACGGCATCGCATTTGATCGCCCCGTCCCCTCGTTGAGCAAGCACGCAACCCGGTGCCCGTCACCGGCATCCACCAACACCGGCCGCTCTATCCTGCATCGCTCCATCGCAAACCGGCAGCGGGTGTGAAACGCGCATCCCGGCGGCGGATTGACCGGGCTTGGCACGTCGCCGTCGACCTGCGGCACGAGCTTTTTGGCGAGCGGGTTGGCGACCGGCACCGAGGCGAGCAGGGCCTGCGTGTAGGGATGCCGCGGATTGCGGAACAGCTCGTCTTTGTCTGCAATCTCGACGATGCGACCGAGATACATCACGGCGACGCGGTGACTGATATGGGCGACCACCGCGAGATCATGGGCGATGAAGAGATAGGAGAAGCCGTGCTCGCGTTGCAGGTCGATCAGGAGGTTGATCACCTGCGCCTGGATCGAGACGTCGAGCGCGGAGACCGGCTCGTCGCAGACGATCAGGCGGGGCCCGAGCGCCAGCGCGCGGGCGATGCAGATGCGCTGGCGCTGGCCGCCGGAGAATTGGTGCGGAAAATTGCGCATCTGGTCGGGCCGCAAGCCGACCTGCTCGAACAGCTTTGCGGTACGCGCCTCCAGTGCCTTGCCGGTCGCAAGGCCATGCACAGCCAATGGCTCGCCGACGATGTCGCCTGCGGTCATGCGCGGGTTGAGCGAGGCGAACGGATCCTGGAATACGATCTGCATCGAACGGCGGTGCGGCCGCAGCGCGGACTTGGAGAGATGGGTGATGTCTTCGCCCTCGAGCCGGATCTGGCCTGAGGTCGGCTCCACTAGCCGCAGCACGCTGCGAGCCACCGTCGATTTGCCGCAGCCGGATTCGCCGACGAGGCCCAGCGTCTCGCCCACCCCAACCGAAAACGAGACGCCGTCGACCGCATACACCGTGCCGATTTGCCGACGCAACACGCCGGCGCGCACCGGATAGTGCTTCTTGAGATCGGTGACTTCGAGCAGCACCTCGGTCATGCCACCTCCGCAATCTCGGCCGCGCGCCAGCAGGCGGCGAGATGGCCGCCGCCCCAATCGATGAGCGGCGGATATTCGGCCTCGCAGCGCTTGATCGCGAGCTTGCAGCGCGGCGCGAAGGCGCAACCCTTTGGCAGCCGCACCAGCGACGGGACCGTGCCGGGAATTTCGTTCAGTCGCGCCGGCGCGACGACGCCCGGCGCCGGCACCGTCGGGATCGACGCCATCAATCCGCGCGTGTAGGGATGTTTCGGCGCGGCGAACAGTGCCTCGACGCTCGCTTCCTCGACCTTCCGTCCCGCATACATCACGATGACGCGCTGCGCGGTCTGCGCGACGACACCGAGATCATGGGTGATCAGCACGAGGCCGGTGCCGAGTTCTTTCTGAAGGTCCAGGATCAGCGCCAGGATCTGCGCCTGGATGGTGACGTCGAGTGCGGTCGTCGGCTCGTCCGCGATCAGCAGTGCCGGCCGGCAGGCCAGCGCCATCGCGATCATCGCGCGCTGGCGCATGCCGCCGGAGAGCTGGTGCGGATATTCGCGCGCGCGCCGCGCCGGCTCGGGGATCCGCACCAGGCGCAGCATCTCGACTGCGACATCCTGAGCCTCTCGCTTCGACATCTTCCGGTGCAGCCGCACGGCCTCGACGATCTGGTCGCCGATCCGCATCACCGGATTGAGCGAGGTCATCGGCTCCTGGAAGATCATGGAGATGCGGTTGCCCCTGACGGCGCGCATCTCTGCTTCGTCCAGCGTCAGAAGATCGGCGCCTTCGAGCGTGACGGAGCCGCCGACAATGCGGCCGGGCGGATCCGGCACCAGCCGCATCAGCGAAAGCGCAGTGACGCTCTTGCCGCAGCCGGATTCGCCGACGATCGCCAGCGTCTCGCCGCGCTTCACCGTGAAGGAAACATCGTCGACGGCCTGGAAGAGACCGGAGTTGGTGAAGAACACCGTCTTCAGGTTCTTCACCTCGAGCACGAGATCGGATTTATCAGCCATCAGCCGCGCTGCCGGGGATCGAGGATGTCGCGCAAGGCGTCGCCGAACAGATTGGCGCCGAACACCGCGAGGCTGATGGCGATGCCCGGGAAGATCACCAGCCAGGGCGCCGTGCGGACATATTCGGCGGCCGATTCAGAGAGCATGCGGCCCCACGACGGGTAAGGCTCGGGAATGCCGAGGCCGAGGAAAGAGAGCGAGGCTTCAGTGAGGATGGTCGAGCCGAGCTGGGCGGTCGCAAGCACGATCAGCGGCGCCAGCGTGTTCGGCAGCACGTGACGAAGCGCGATGCGTACCTCGCTCATGCCGATCGACTTGGCGGCCTCGATGAATGGCAGCTCGCGCAGCGCCAGCGTGTTGGCACGGATGACGCGCGAGACGGTCGGGATCAGCGGAATGGCGATCGCAATGATGACGTTCGGCAAGGACGGCCCAAGCGCTGCGGTCATGATCAGGGCGAGCACCAGAAGCGGCAGCGCCTGGAGAACGTCGGACACACGCTGGAATACGAGATCGACCCAGCCGGAGAGATAGCCGGAGGTGAGGCCCACGATCACGCCGATCGAGCCACCGAGCGCCGTCGAACCGATGCCGACCGCGAGCGAGATCCGCGCGCCATGAATGATGCGGCTGAAGACATCGCGGCCGAAGGAGTCCGTGCCCATCCAGTGGGTCAGGCTTGGACGCGCCAGTGCCCGGGCGGCGTCGATCGTCAGCGGATCGTAACGCGCGATGAAGTCGGCGAATATCGCGGTGAACACGAACAGGGTCATGATGACGAGCCCGGCTGCACCCAGCACATGCCGCTGCGCCAAAAACAGCACGCGGCGCCAGCCGACGGTCGCGTGCGCCCCGGCGCGCCTCAGTTCAACGTCATAGTCGATCGCAGCCAACAATCTCTCCTAATCCGTGTACCGGATACGCGGGTCGAACACGGCGTAGAGCATGTCGACGATGAAATTCGCGCTCACCACGACGATGGCAATCAGCATCACCAGGTTCTGCACGATCGGATAATCGCGCCAGCGAATCGCCTCGACCAGGAAGCGGGCGACGCCGGGGATGTTAAACACGGTCTCCGTCACGATAAGGCCACCGATCAGGAACGCTGCCTCGATGCCGATCACGGTGATGACGGGCAAAATCGCGTTCTTGAGCGCATGCTGATAGTTCACGGCGGCATCCGATGCGCCCTTGGCACGCGCGGTGCGGATATAGTCCTGCCGCAGCACCTCCAGCATCGAGGATCGCGTGATCCGCATGGTCAGTGCCGCGCTACGGAAGCCGACGGCGGCGGCGGGCACGGCATAGGTTGCGAAGGCTTCCAGCCATGTCGCCGGATTCGGGTTGAAGATCGGCATCTGGTTGAACATCGCCACCGAGGCGGTGAGGATGAGCAGGCCGAGCCAGAACGAAGGCAGCGACAATCCGCTCAGGCTCACCACACGCAACGCGTAATCGAGCCTCGTTCCCTGCTTCACCGCGCTGATCACGCCCAGGGGAATGCCGATCGATGCCGAGAACAACAGCGCCAGGCCGGCGAGCCGTGCGGTGATCGGGATGCGTGGCAGGATTTCCTGAAGCGCCGGCTTCTCCGAGACATAGGAGTAACCAAAGTCCCCGCGCAGAAAACCGCTGATCCAGTGCCAATATTGCACCACCAGTGGCTGGTCGATGCCGAGCTCTTTTTCCAGATTGGCCTTGTCGGCGGGATCGACATAGCCGGCCGCGGCAAACAGGATGTCGACGATATTCCCGGGAACGATACGCAGCAGGAAGAAGATGACGACCGAGATCCCGAACAGGGTCACGAGCATCAGAAACAGGCGCCGCACCAGATAGGCAAACATCCCGCGCCCTCCTGTCGAGCCGCTAGTCGTCAGTCTTGCGCGCTACTTGTCGAGCCAGACGTCCTCGTAGCGAAAGCCGTTATAGGAGCTGTTCGACATGATCGTCACGCCCTTGACATAAGGCTGCCAGCAGGTGCCGGCCCGCGCATGGAAGATGATCGGGCGGGCGACATCCTCCTGCAGCTTCTTGTCGATGTCCCAGACCAGTTGCTTGCGCTTGCCGACGTCGATCTCCTGCGATTGCAGGTCGAACAGCTTCTCGATCTCCTTGTTGCAATAATTGGTGTAGTTCCGCTCCGAGCCGCAGGAATAGTTTTCGTAGAAAGACTGGTCAGGATCGTCGACGGAATTGCCGGTCAAGTTGAGGCCGAGCATGTAATCCTTGCGTGCAACCTTCGGGAACCAGTTCGCGGTTTCCACGACGTCGAGCTCGCCGTCGATATAGATGCTCTTGAGCTGGTCGATCAGGATCACCGCGGGATCGCGATATTCCGCGAGATTGCGCGTCGAGACCTTCACCGCCATGTGCTTGTCGGGACCGTAGCCCGCCTTCTGCATCAGCTTCCTGGCCTCATCCCGGCTCGCATTCACGTTCGGGCCATAGCCTGGAATGGTCTCAAGCTTGTCCTTGGGCATGCCCCAGATGCCCTGCGGCGGCGGCAGCATAGTGCCACCGATATCGGCCTGGCCTTCGAACAGGATGTCGACGAAGGCCTTGCGGTCGAGCGCCATCGCCATGGCCCGGCGGATGTCGATGTTGTCGAACGGCGGGGACGCCGAATTGACGATGATGTTGGTCGAAACGTTGGTCGGCTCGACGACGCAGAGGGCGTTCGGCGCCTGCGACTTGATGTCCTTGAGGAGCGGGATCGTGATGTGCGTCGGGAAGGTCATGTCGAACTTGCCGGCGACGAAGGCGAGGATCGCGGTGGAGCGGTTCGTGATGATCGTGTACTCGATGCCGTCGAGATAGGGCAGGCCCTTCTTCCAATAGTCCGGGTTTCGCGTCAGCTTGATCGATTCATTGGCCTTGAACTCGACGAATCTGAACGGGCCGGTTCCGACCGGATGGGTGCGCATCTCCGCCGGCGAGACGTGACAGGGATAGATCGGCGTATAGCCGGATGCGAGCATCGCCAGCAGCGAAGGCTGCGGCCGCTTCAGATCGAAGGAGACCTCGAAATCACCGTTCGGCGTGACATCGTTAACCTCGCTGTACCAGGCTTTGCGCGGATTCTGCCGCAGCTTTTGTTGCGATTTGCCCATCAGGAGATCGAAGGTGCATTTGACGTCGGCCGACGTGAACGGCTTGCCGTCATGCCACTTGACGCCCTGGCGCAGTTTGAAGGTCAGCTTCTTGTTGTCGCCGCTCCAGGACCAGCTCTCGGCCAGCTCTGGCATCAGGGTATCAGGGCTGTTCTGCGCAATGTGCTGGTCGTAGATGACGAGATTGTTGAACACTCCCATGAAGGGCACGTTGATCGAATATGTCGCGCCCTCCAGGATGGACGCATTGGCCGGGCTGTCGCGGTGATACATCCGCAGGATCCCGCCCTGCTTTGGTTCGCCGGCCGATGCGATCGTCGAAAACGCCAGCAAAGACAGCGCCGCCGTCGCGGCGAGCGCCCGTACGCTCCGCATCCTCGTCCTCCCTGGACTTAGTCTTTTCGGCCTTTTGGCCTGTTTGTCAGGACGATAGCGACGCAGGCGCAGCGAGGCAACCGGCAACGAGGGAGGGCCTCTCGACAATTCGGATGACGGCGGGCCACAGGGGCGGTTCTCTCACAAATTGTGAGAAGTCCCTCCGGCGTCGTCCTGGCGAACGCCAGACCCATTACCACAGGGAGGTGTTTGGCGAAGATTGCTCGTTCGGTATTGCTACCACCTTCAATCGTGAGATCACGCGGTATGGGTCCTGGCGTTCGCCAGGACGACTGCGGCCCTCACACGATCCGCGACGCCTTGTTTCCCCAATACCGGTCCCTTAGCAGCCGCTTGTACAGTTTCCCCGTCGGAAGCCGCGGAAGCTCTTTCTCGAAATCCACCGAGCGCGGCACTTTCTGCCGCGACAACGATGCTCCGCAGAACGCGATCAGCTCCTCGGCGAGCGCCTCGCCCGGCACGACGCCGGGCATCGGCTGCACCACGGCCTTCACCTCTTCGCCGAGATCGGGATTGGGCACGCCGAACACCGCGGCATCGGCGACCTTCGGATGGGTGATCAGCAGATTTTCGCATTCCTGCGGATAGATGTTCACTCCGCCGGAGATGATCATGAAGGTCGCGCGGTCCGTTAAATAGAGGAACCGATCGCCGTCGACATAGCCGACGTCGCCGACCGTGCTCATGCTGCCGTCGGCCGAGCGCGCCTCCTTCGTCTTCTCCGGATCGCTGAAATATTCGAACGGCGTGGCCGTCTTGAACCAGACCTGGCCCGGCGTGCCGGTCGGGCACTCCCGCATGTTCTCGTCGAGAATATGGAGGTCGCCGAGCAGCACCTTGCCGACGGTGCCGCGATGGGCCAGCCATTCCGCGCTGTCGCAGGCGGTGAAGCCAAGGCCTTCGGTCGCACCGTAATATTCGTGGATGATCGGTCCCCACCATTTGATCATGTCGTCCTTCACCAGCGCCGGGCAGGGCGCGGCGGCATGGATCGCGATCTCGAGCGAGGAGAGGTCGTAGCGCGTGCGCACCTCCTCCGGCAGCTTCAGCATGCGCGAGAACATCGTCGGCACCAGCTGCGTGTGAGTGATACCCCATTGCTCGACGAGCTGGAGGTAACGCTCGGGATCGTAATTCTCCATGATGATCGCGGTGCCGCCCATCCGGATTGTCAGGTTGACCGCGGCCTGCGGCGCGGAGTGATAGAGCGGCGCCGGCGACAGATAGACCATGCCCTCGCGATAGTGCCAAAGCTTGGTCAGGAAATCGAACAGCGGCAGATTGTGCTTCGGTGGCTCCTCCGGCAGCGGCCGCAAAATGCCTTTCGGCCGTCCCGTTGTGCCCGATGAATAGAGCATCGCGGTACCCAGACATTCATCTGCAATCGGCGTCGTCGGCAGATCGGCCGTGACCTCGGCGAGGCCGACGATACGGTCACTCTCGCCGGGGCCGTCGGCGACGACGCAGAGCTTGATATCGGGGCAGGCCTTGATCGCCTCCCGCGCGATGTCGAGCTTCGCCATCGACGTGATCAGGATCTTCGACTGGCTGTTGACGAGGAGATAGGCGAGCTCGCCCGGCGTCAGGAAGGAGTTGATGCAGGTGTAGTACAGCCCGGAGCGCTCGCCGGCGCCGCAGGCTTCGAGATAGCGCGAATTGTTCTCCATGAAGATCGAGTAGTGGTCGAGCCGCTTCAAGCCGTGCCTGCGGAACAGATGCGCCAGACGATTGCTGCGCGCCTCCAACTCGCGATAGGTGACGGCCTCGCCGCTCGCCGCCATGATGAAGGCGGGCTGGAGCGGACGCAGGCGGGCATGCTGACCTGGATACATCGGTCCTCCGGCTTTAGATCATGCGGCAAGAAGCAGGATTTCGCGCACCTGCGCGGGACCGTCGATCTTGCGCGGGTTGCGCGGCACCCAGGGCGTGCGCATCGCCTGTTCGGCGATGGCGTCGAAATGCTCCGGCGTGACGCGTACATTGGCGAGGCTGCGCGGCATGCCGAGCGAGCGGATGAAGGCATCGAGCACGTCGGCCGCCTTGTGACCCGGAAAGCCCATTGCGGCCGCGACGATCATCTGGCGCTCGGCATTGTCGGGCGCATTCCAGCGCATCACGGCCGGCAGCATGATGCAGGAGGTGTAGCCATGCGGCACGTCGAAGGCCGCGCCCAGCACGTAGCCGATGCCGTGGCTTGCGCCCATCGGCACGCCGGCGGCGAGGGCGCCCATCGACAGCCAGGTGCCGATCTGCGCATCCATGCGCGCATCGAGGTCAGCAGGGTCAGCCTTCACCCGTGGCAGCGCGTCGGCGAGCATCGCGAGGCCCTTGACCGACTGCGCGTCGGCATAGGGATGCGTCTCCGGCGAGCAGATCGCCTCGACGCAATGATCGATGGCGCGGATGCCGGTCGAGAGGAACAGCCATTCCGGCGTGTGCACGGTGATGGCGGGGTCGAGAATGGTCGCGCGCGGCACCGTCAGCGGATGGCGCAGCATCTGCTTCACGTGCGTGCTGCGGTCGGTGACGCCAGCGATCGCGCTGAACTCGCCGCCGGCGATCGTGGTCGGCACGCTGATCTGGCGCACGACAGGCGCCGTCATTTCCGGCGCGACGCCCTTGTGCACGCGGATGCGCTCGATGCCGTCGACATCGTCGATGCCGTTGGCGAGGCAGAGCTGCACCGCCTTGGCGCCGTCGGTGATCGAGCCGCCGCCCACGGTGACGATCAGGTCGGCGCCGGCCTCGCGCGCCGCATTGGTGGCGGCGATCACCGCCTCCCGCGGGGTGTGCGCCGGCATGGCATCGAAGACGCCCGCGCAATTTGTGCCCAGGGCTTGTGTGATCTTCGCGATTTCGTCGGTCTGCCGGTTCAGCGTGCCCGACACCATCAGGAAGGCACGGCGCGTCCCCAGCCGGTCCATCTGGGCGACCACGGCCTCGGCCGCGGGGTGGCCGAACACGACTTCCTCGATCGCGCCGTAAACGACACGTCCCTGATGCACGTCTGTCCTCCCCGGACAATTCGTCTTGTTTTTGTGGGGGTAGTCTAACCGCGCTGGCGGCATTCGTCATGCGCGAAGACGCTGTCGCTCTCTCCTCCCCCTCTCCCGCTTGCGGGGGAGGGCTGGGGTGGGGGTGTCTCCGCGTCGGGATTGTCGAGAATTGCGGAGGATGTCCCTGCGTGGTGAGAGCCCTCACCCGCCGCGCGCGGGACGATGCTGCGCATCGCCCGGGGCGCGTCGGCCCCTCCCGCAAGCGGGAGAGGGGAGCAAGCCCGCGCTCCTCGTGAAATCCATATGCGATTGCCTTGCGGTTTACCGGGAGAGGCAAACAAGCCCTGTCAACCCGTCATCCGGCCAGGGCATTCCTCCGAGCATTGCCCGCGCTTTGGTCTTGAAGAGTTCATGATTGAAACCCATCTTGTGGCGCCCGCGGGTACAAGCGTACCCTGCTTTTTCCGCGGCTTTGATGCGAGGACCTGGGATGACTGGACCGGACGGAAGCGAGCAATTTGTCAAAACGCACGATTTCGTTTCGCCTCGGCCTTACGCCATCGTCGGCCTTCTCGCCGCGGCCTTTGCGCTCACCGGCTGCGGCCAGCCGGCCTCGCAAGCGAGTGCTCCCCCGCCAGCGCCGGTGACCGTCGCCCAGCCGGTCAAGCGCACCGTCACCGATTGGGACGAATTCACCGGCCGCTTCGAGGCGGTCGAGGAGGTGCAGGTCCGCCCGCGCGTCGGCGGCTTCGTCAACTCCGTCGAATTCCAGGACGGCGCCATCGTGCATCAGGGCGATCTGCTCTACGTCATCGACCCGCGTCCATTCGAGGCGGTGGCCGAGCAGGCAGACGGCCAGCTCTCCGATGCGCGCGCCAAGGTGGAGCTTGCCAAGCGCGAGCTCGACCGCGGCCTCAATTTGGTGCAGACCAGCGCGGTCTCCGAGCAGGCCGTCGACCAGCGACGCCAGGCCTTGCAGGCCGCGCACGCCGCGGAGACGCAGGCCGCAGGCGCGCTGAAGGCCGCGCGGCTCAACATCGAATTCACCCATGTGACCGCGCCGCTCACCGGCCGCGTCAGCCGCCATCTCGTCAGCCCCGGCAATCTGGTGCAAGGCAGCGATACCGGCTCCTCGACGCTGCTCACCTCGATCGTCGCGCTCGATCCGATCTACGTCTATTTCGACATGGATGAGGCAACCTTCATCAAATACAGCAAGCTGTGGTTCGAAGGTAAGCGCCCGAGCTCGCGCGACACGGCGAACCCGGTGCAGGTGACGCTGGCCGGCGAGAGCAAGCCGTCGCATGAGGGTACCATCAACTTCCTCGACAACCGCCTCGACGTCTCTACCGGCACGCTACGCAGCCGCGCCGTGGTCAAGAACACCGATCTTTCGATCCTGCCCGGTCAGTTCGGGCGCATCAGACTGATCGGCAGCGCGCCCTATGAGGCGCTGCTGATCCCCGACGTCGCGGTCGCAACCGACCAGTCCCGCAAGATCGTGTTCGTGGTCAAGCCGGACGACACCGTCGAGGCGCGTCCCGTGACGCTCGGGCCGCTCGACGAGGGCCTGCGCGTGATCCGCGAGGGATTGAAGGCGGACGACCGCGTCATCGTCAACGGCATCCAGCGCGCCCGCGTCGGTGCCAAGGTCGCTCCGCAGACGGCACCAGCGCCCGCCGGTGACAAATCATGAATCTTGGCCGTCTCTCCATCAACCAACCCATCCTGGCCATGGTGCTGTCGATCGTGCTGCTGATCGTCGGCGCGCTCGCCTACACCACGCTGCCGGTCTCCGAATATCCGCAAGTGGTGCCGCCGACCGTCGTGGTCACTACGCAATATCCCGGCGCCTCCGCGCAGACCGTGTCCGACACCGTTGCCGCTCCGATCGAGCAACAGATCAACGGCGTCGAGGACATGCTGTATCTCTACAGCCAGGCGACCTCGAACGGCCAGCTCACCATCACCGTCACTTTCAAGCTCGGCACCGACCTCGACAAGGCCCAGGTGCTGGTGCAGAACCGCGTCGCGATCGCGCAGCCGCAACTGCCGGACGAAGTGCAGCGCAACGGCGTCGTCACCCGCAAGAACTCGCCCGACATCCTGATGGTCGTGTTCATGCTGTCGCCCGACGACACGTTCGACCAGCTCTACATTTCCAACTATGCGCTGCTCCAGGTCCGCGACCAGCTGCTGCGGATCGACGGTGTCGGCGACATCCAGATTTTCGGCGCGCGCGATTATTCGATGCGGCTTTGGCTCGACCCTGACCGGATCGCCAATCTCGGCCTGACTTCGGCCGAAGTGCTCGCCGCGATCCGGGCGCAGAACGTGCAGATCGCGGGCGGCCAGATCGCCGAACCGCCGATCGCCGACCGCGCCTTCCAGCCGAACCTCACCTTCACAGGGCGTTTGAAAGACCAGAAGCAGTTCGAGGACATCCTGATCAAGGCCGGCTCCGACGGCCGCACGGTACGCCTGCGCGACGTCGCCCGTATCGAGCTCGGTGCTCTCGCGTACTCCACCAACAGCTTCCTGCTGCGCAAATCGGCGGTCGCGATGCTGGTGACGCAGCGGCCGGGATCGAATGCGCTCGCGACCGCGAAGAACATTTCGGACACGATGGCGAAGCTGAAGGAGACCTTCCCGAAAGGCCTCGACTTCAATATCGGCTACAACCCGACCGAGTTCATCGCGCAGTCCGTCCATGAGCTGATCAAGACCATCTACGAGGCCATGTTGCTCGTGGTCATCGTGGTTCTGGTGTTCCTGCAAGGATGGCGGCCCGCGATCATCCCGATCATCGCGATCCCGGTGTCGCTGGTCGGCACCTTCGCGGTGATGGCGGCGCTCGGCTTCTCCATCAACAATCTCACGCTGTTCGGTCTCGTTCTCGCCGTCGGTATCGTGGTCGACGACGCCATCGTGGTGGTCGAGAATGTGGAGCGGCATCTCGAGCACGGCATGAGCCGGCGCGACGCCGCGCTGAAGACCATGGAGGAGGTCGGCGGCGCATTGGTGTCGATCGCGCTGGTGCTCTGCGCGGTATTCGTCCCGACGGCGTTTCTGGGCGGAATTTCCGGTCAGTTCTTCCAGCAATTCGCCGTCACCATTGCGGTCGCAACCGCAATCTCCTGCTTCTGCTCATTGACGCTGTCGCCGGCGCTGGCCTCGCTTCTTCTCGTTCCGCACGAGGAGAAGCGGCCGCCAGCGCGCTGGAATCTTCTCGCACGCGGCTGGAACGCTTTCACGGGCGTGTTTAACCGCGTGTTCGACCGTCTCGCGCATGGCTACGCCGGCCTCGCCAATTTCGTGATCCGGCATTCGGCGGTGATGATCCTGATCTACGTCGTGCTGATCGGCAGCGCCGGCTGGCTGATCGGGACCACGTCGCAAGGCTTTATTCCGGCGCAGGACCGCGGCTACGTCATCATCTCCGTGCAATTGCCGGGCGCGGCCTCGCTGGCACGCACCACCGAGGTCGTGCGCGAGATCGAGCGGATCTCGCTGGATACACCGGGTATCATCCGCGTTGCCGCTTTCGCCGGCTTCTCCGGCGCGACGCGCACGCAGGCGGGCAATGCAGCGGCGCTGTTCCCTGTTTTCGACGAGCCCGAGGCGCGGATCAAGAAGGGGCTGACTGCGAACGCCATCACGGCCGAGCTGCGCAAACGGCTCGCTGCAATCCAGGGCGCGTTCATCATTGTCATTCCGCCGCCGGCCGTGCCCGGCATCGGCACCGGCGGCGGCTTCACCATCCGCATCCAGGACCGCCAGGGACGCGGGCCGGAGCTGCTCGCCGCGGCCACCGACGAGCTGGTCGCCGCGGCGCGCAAATCGCCGTCGCTGCTCGCTCCCACGGTGTTCTCGCCGTTCTCGGCCAACACGCCGCAGCTCTTCGTCGACATCGACCGCACCAAAGCGCAGAAGCTCGGCGTTCCCATCGCCAACATCAACGACACGATCCAGACCTATTTCGGATCGACCTATGTCAACGACTTCAACCTGTTCGGCCGCACCTACCACGTCACCGCACAGGCCGACTTCCCGTTCCGGAAAGAGCCGAGCGATCTTGCGCGGCTGCGGACGCGCAACGCCTCCGGGGACATGGTCATGCTCGGCAGCGTGGTCGACTTCAAGGATGTTTCCGGCCCTGACCGCGTCGCGCGCTACAATCTCTATGCAGCATCCGAGCTCCAGGGCGAGCCAGCCCCGGGTACCAGCTCGACCACTGCGCTCAACGCGATAAAGAAGCTCGCCGACGACACCTTGCCGAGCGGCTTTACCTTCGAATGGACCGATCTGTCCTATCAGCAGATCACCGGCGGCAATGCGGGACTGCTGGTGTTCCCGATCTGCGTGCTGTTCGTCTATCTCGTGCTCGCCGCGCAATATGGCAGCTGGACCTTGCCGTTCGCGGTGATCCTGATCGTGCCGATGTGCCTGCTGGCCGCCACCATCGGCGTGCGCATCATGGGGCAGGACGTCAACATCCTCACCCAGATCGGCTTTGTCGTGCTGGTGGGCTTGGCGGCGAAGAACGCGATCCTGATCGTGGAGTTCGCCCGCGACATCGAGAATGAAGGCAAGCCGCGGCTGGAGGCCGTGATCGACGCCTGCCGCCTGCGCTTGCGGCCGATCCTGATGACGTCCTTCGCTTTCATCCTCGGCGTGCTGCCGCTGGTGATCTCGTCCGGCTCGGGCTCGGAGATGCGGCAAGCCGTCGGCGTCGCCGTGTTCTTCGGCATGATCGGCGTCACCTTGTTCGGGCTGTTGTTCACGCCGATCTTCTACGTCGTGGTGCGGAACCTGGCCGAGGGGAAGAACGAGGGCAAGCCGAAGGCGCTGGCTTAATTCCTCTCCAATGTCGTCCTGGCGAAAGCCAGGACCCGTTACCCCAGGGAGTGGTTGCTGTGCGAGCTGCTTACTCCGAGACTTCGCCAAACTGCTCCCTGGGGTAATGGGTCCTGGATCAGCGCTCGCTCCGCTCGCTTGTCCAGGACGACGGCAATTCATCAAAAATGGCCGCGCCCATACTAACGGCCTAGACCGAAATGGATGGGCACCGCCGGGGTTCTTCACTAGTATCCGCGCGATTTCAAAACAGAAAACTGCTGGGAGCTAACACATGAAATCAGCCCTTTTGGCCGCTGTCGCAATTTCGGCTTTGCTGCTGGCCGCGCCGGCCTCCGCCCAAGGCGTCAAGATCGGCATCCTCAACGACCAGTCCGGCGTCTACGCCGATTACGGCGGCAAATGGTCGGTCGAAGCCGCCAGGATGGCGATCGAGGATTTCGGCGGCGAGGTGCTCGGCCAGAAGATCGAGCTCGTCACCGCCGACCATCAGAACAAGCCGGATCTCGCGACCTCGATCGCGCGGCGCTGGTACGACGTCGAGAACGTCGACATGATCACGGAGCTGACGACCTCATCGGTCGCGCTCGCGATCCACGAGCTCTCCAAGGAAAAGAAGAAGATCGACATCGTCGTCGGCGCTGCGACCTCGCGCCTCACCGGCGATGCCTGCCAGCCCTACGGTTTCCACTGGGCCTATGACACCCGCGCGCTCGGTGTCGGCACCGGCGGCTCGCTGACCAAGGCCGGCGGCGACACCTGGTTCTTCCTCACCGCGGACTACGCCTTCGGCTATGCGCTCGAGAAGGACACCAGCGAGATCGTCGCCGCCAATGGCGGCAAGGTGCTCGGTTCGGTGCGCGTGCCGCTCAACTCCTCGGACTTCTCCTCCTTCCTGCTCCAGGCGCAGAGCTCGAAGGCGAAGATCGTCGGCCTTGCCAATGCCGGCCTCGACACCACCAACTCGATCAAGCAGGCGTCCGAGTTCGGCATCGTCTCCGGTGGCCAGAAGCTCGCGGGCCTCTTGATGACGCTCGCCGAAGTGAACGGCCTCGGTTTGCAGGCCGCGCAAGGCCTGGTGCTGACCGAGGGCTATTACTGGGATATCAACGACCGTACCCGCCATCTCGGCGAACGCTTTCTCAAGCGCACCGGCCGGATGCCGAACATGATCCAGGCCGGCACCTATTCGGCGACGCTGAGCTATCTCAAGGCGGTCAAGGCCGCCGGCACCAAGGATCCGGATGCGGTCGCCAAGAAGCTGAAGGAACTGCCGGTTGACGACGACTTCGCGCAAGGCGGCAAGGTGCTCGAGAACGGCCGCATGGTCCACGACATGTATCTGTTCGAGGTCAAGAAGCCCTCCGAATCGAAGAAGCCCTGGGACTATTACAAGCAGCTCGCGGTCGTTCCCGGCGAGAAGGCGTTCTTCACTGCCAAGGAGAGCGGCTGTCCGCTGACGAAGTAGGATGACGGCGGCTTAAAAAGCGCGATGTCGTCCTGGCGAAAGCCAGGACCCATTACTCCTATAGCGACTTGTTGAAACAAGCTGTCGCCACCATCGTGCCCATAGCTGCGCCCTGTGGCTATGGGTCCTGGCCTTCGCCAGGACGACGGCGGGGCAAGTGGACGCATGTCGGCTACCTCACACCAGCCGCAGCACCGCCGCTCCCAGCGCCCCGGCCCACAGCGCAATGGCCGCGATGCCCTGAATAAAAAATCCCGGGCCGCGTTTTGCTGCGGCCTTCGAATAGCCGATGAAGTAGACGATGCGGCCGGCGATCCAGACCGCTCCGATCGCCGCTGCACCGGCATCATTGATGTAAATCGCGAACAGCCAGAGCGACGGCAGGAAGATCGGCATCCATTCCAGCGTGTTCATCTGGATCCGGAACGCGCGCTCGAAATCCGCATGGCCCGACATCGCCGGCGCCTTGACGCCGGTTTTGGTGCGCGAGCGCGACACGTTGATGGTGATGAAGAAGTAGAACAGGATCGTCAGCAGCGTGACGAGAGCAGTGAGGTGATACATGACGAATTCCTTGGAGGACGCTGCGCTTCAATACCCGGTCAGCTCGAGATAGCCAACGCCGTCATGCGTGCCGGTAAAGCTGATCGGCCCTTCCCAATAGGAAAAACCGGTCCCCATCCACGCCTTTGGATTGAGCGGCTTGCACTGGATCGAGAACGACCGCGAGGGGATCGCGATCTGCCACTCCACCGGCAGCTTGCGCCCGGCCACCTCAGCCGTCGCTTTCGGAATCATCCGGATATCGGCACCCACGATCATCTGCGTGTCGCCTGTGGCGCTGATCCAGTTGCCGAATGGATAGTCCATGCCGTCCTTCTGCCGCAGCCGGTATAGCATCAGCTTGTCGCCGGACGCGAGATGCAGCGACACCCAGTCCCAGCCGGTCTGGTCGGTGTCGAGCGGCTGGCTGCTCCATTCGCGGTCCATCCAGGCCTGGCCGGAAACATCGACCGGCCTATCATCGATGGTGAGCGTGCCGCGGGCGCGATAGAACGGCTGGCTGTAATAGTAGGAGGCCTGTCCGCGCTCCGACTTGCGGCTGTAGCCGCGATCGCCCTGCAGCACCACGGGACGATCGGCCTCGAGCGTCAGCGCGTAACTGAAGTCGGCGCCCGAGGCCTTCAGCGTCAGCGGCGCCAAAGCGCGATCTTCGGTGCGCTCGGATCCGTTCATCGCCCAATCGTCGATCCAGGCTGAGAACGGTTTCGCCGTGACGCCGGCCTGTCCCACGCCGCCGCGTGAAAACAGCTCGCTGAAGCGGTGGGTGTCGGCCCGCGTCACCGCCGCATGCGCCATCCACACCTGCTGGTTGGCCCAGCCCTCGCCCTGCGGTCCCGGCTGCGTCGCCTGGCGAAACAGCGTCCATTGCAGGCCGCAAGCCGCGCCGCTGGCATCGACGAGATTCGCCGTGACATACCACCACTCTATGCGAAACTCCGGATGCGGGCCGTGATCGGCGGGGAAGGAGAACGTCTTTCCCGGCTCGACCTTCGCAAAGCCGTCGGCGGTTTCACCGAGCCCGGCATAGCCCTGCGCGCCCGCACGGCGGGTCGCCACCAGCGCGGCGATGCCGCCGGCGAAGGTGCGTCGCGAGATGCTGTCAGCGCTCATTGGCAAACACCTTGACGAGGCTCGCCGGCTGCATCCGCGCCAGCCGTATCATCGGCAGCAGCGCGGCAAGCAACGAGGCGAACAGCGCGACCGCGACCAGCTCGACCAGTTGCAACGGAAACACATGGAAAGGCAGCCGCCAGCCGAACGCTTTTACGTTGACGATCGCGATCAGACACCACGCCACCAGCAGCCCGAGCGGCACGGCCAAGAGTGACGTGAACAGCGCAACCGACAGCGTCTTGGTCAGTTCGATCGCGGCGAGGCGCGGCCGCGTGATGCCGATCGCCCAGAGCGGCGCAAGCTGCGGCAGGCGCGAGTTCGCCAGCGTGAGAAGGCTGGTCAGAAGCGCGATTCCTGCGACGCCGAGCGTGAACGCGTTCAGCGCCGACGTCACCGCGAAGGTGCGGTTGAAAATGCGGATCGATTCCGCCTTCACCGTCGCCTGGTCGGCGACGCTGCGGTCGTCGAGCGCAAATTGCTTCTGCAGCGCCATGATCAAGCCGGGGATATTCTCCTTCGCGACAATCAGGCCGATGCGCGTCTGCGGCGTCTGCGGAAACTGCCGGATCAGCGCCGCGACATTCACCGCAAGCTGGCCCTTGGGGTTGCCGTAGTCGGCATAGATGCCGACGATGTCGAGCTGCCAGGTCCCGCCCGGCGCCGGGACGTCGATGACGTCGCCGACGCGGACGTTGAGTCGGCGGCTCAGCTGCTCGCTGATGAACGCGGCATTGCCGGGTATGAGTTGTGTCCAGGCACGGGGCGCGGCTTCGAGCAGCGGCCAGCGCTCGCGATAGAGTGCATGATCGGGCAGGCCGAGCAGTTCCACCGGCTGCCCCTGAACCTGCGCCTCGGCGCGTCCGCCCGACAGGATCGCCTGGACATCGCTGCGCTCCTTCAGCCAATTGCGGATCGCGACGCCTTTCGCATTGTCGGAGGCGCTGATGTAGACGTCGGCTGCGAGCCGCCCGTCGAGCCAGCCGACAAAAGTGCGGCTGAACGTTTCCACCATGGTGGATACCCCGACATTGACGGCGAGCGCGAGCAGCAGCGCCATCAGCGCCAGCGACAATCCCGAGAGCTGCTGCCGGCTGTCCGCCCAGAACCACAGCGCGAGCGGTTGTCGCGCGAAACGCTGCCCGGTCCGCAGGATGATGTCGAGAAAGGCCGGCAGGATCAACGCGGCGCCCAGCATCAGGGCTGCCAGCACGCCAAAGCCCGCGATCAGCGATTGTCCGTACTGGAGCAGCAACAGCGCGACCGCGAACACGGCGCAGGCAGCTCCGCTTTGCAGGATCAGCCAACGGCGCTGCCTCTGTTGCCAGGCGCGCGGCTGCGCGGTCGCCAGCACCGGCATCCTGACTGCCTTGATCAGGCTGGTCGCCGCGGCCACCAGCGCGCCGGCAATGCTGATGCCGATCCCGGCGAGCCACCATTCGGGTCGCAAGCTGAGCTGCCCCGGGATTTGCGCGCCATAGAGTCCGCGCAGGGACGCCGCGACGTCGGGCAAGAGCGCAGCCGCAATGAAATAGCCGCAGGCAAGCCCGATCAGGCCTGCGACCAGCGACAACGCCACGAGTTCGACCACCAGCACGGTGTTGACCAGTCGCGCCGAGGCACCGCAGGCCCGCAGCGTGCGCAGCATCGGCAGGCGCTGCTCGAAGGCGAGACCGACGGCAGAATTGACGATGAAAAGACCGACGAAGAACGACAGCAGGCCGAACGCAGTGAGATTGAGGTGAAAGCTGTCGGTGAGGCGCTCCAGCTCGGTCTCCGCATTGGACTCGACCCGCTGCAAGCGGTCGCCGACGACGCTCGCCAATGGCGCGGGCTTGCCCCTGGGCTTGCCGATCAGAAGTCGCGAGATCTGCTCCGGCTTGTTCAGCAGCCGCTGCGCCACGCCGATATCGACCACCAGCACGTCGGGCACAAGCTGCGGCAGCACGCGCAGCGGCGGCAGTTTTGCGCCGTTGCTGATCGCTGGTGCCGCGCCCTCCTGCTCCTGCAAATCGTTCAGCGTCTCCCCTGCCACCAGCGTCTGGCCCGGCGGTGCGATGAAGCTGCTCAGATCGGCGGCGCCGAGGCGCGGTGCATTGCCGACATCGACCGGCAGCGTGACGGGCTCGATGCCGAGCAGCCGGACCGAGCGCCCGTTGACCTGGACTCGTCCCTCCAGCATCGGCGAGACCGGCCAGCCGGCGCGGCGGAGCTTGACGAACAGCTCCTGCGGAAAAGTCGCGGCATCAGGCGCGACCAGCATCGGCGTGCGCGCGCCGCCGAAGGTTGCCGCGGCGCGGTCATAGGCGTTGCGGGCCTGCTGGTTGATCGCCTGCACGCCGCTCCACAGCGCGGTCGCCGCGATCAGCCCGATCAGGAGCGTCGCGAACTGCATCTTGTGGCGCCGCCAATGGCTGAGCAGCACGGCGAGGACCCAGAGCGCGCGCCTCATGCGATCCGCCCGGCATGCAGATTGACGTGGCGATCGAGTGCCGCGGCCAGATGCAGGCTGTGCGTCACCATCAGAAAGCCGCAGCCGGTGCGCGTGACGAGGTCGCGCGTCAGGGCCAGCACGTCCTCGGCGGTGGCCTCATCGAGATTGCCGGTCGGCTCGTCCGCCAGCAGCAACGACGGCTTTATCGCCAAGGCCCGGCCGATCGCGACCCGTTGCTGCTGGCCGCCTGATAATTGTTCTGGATAACGCTTGAGCAGGCCGCCAAGCCCGAGACGCTCGATCAGCTCCTTATACCAGGCTGCGTCGTACCGGCCGGCGATCCGCGCCTGAAACACCAGATTATCCCCGACCGACAGGCTCGGGATCAGATTGTACTGTTGAAACACCAGGCCGATCCGGTCGCGGCGCAGGCCCGCGCGTCCCGCATCGGACAATTTGGTGACCTCGGTGTCTTCCAGTTGGATCGTGCCGCTATCGGCGGCATCGAGCCCTGCGATCAGGTGCAGCAGCGTGCTCTTGCCGCTGCCGGATTCGCCGGTCAGTGCGACGCGTTCGCCGGCCTTGAGGTCGAGATCGACGCCGCGCAGGACATGGACCGGCTCACCGGCCGAAGAGAACGTCTTGGAGAGGTTTCGGATGCTCAGCACGATGAATGGCGCCGGACGGAATTAGCGGAATTGCTGCGTAGCACACTTGCTGCGGAAATGCCGGGTTGCGTTGCTATTGAAGCCGTTGTTAGCTCCTAAGAGGACTACATCAAAAAAGTGCCAAAAACGGACGACGGGGAGAATGATGAGCGCTCAGGGAACGCCCGAGGTGGCGGGCAAGACGACTGGAACGCCTAAGGGCGCCTGGACCGTTACATTTCTGCTGTTTCTTTTCATGCTGGTGAACTTCGCCGACAAGATCGTCGTCGGTCTCGCCGGCGTGCCGATCATGACTGAGCTGAAGCTCGAGCCCGAGCAGTTCGGTCTGCTCGGCTCGTCGTTCTTCTTCCTGTTCTCGATCTCTGCGATCGTGGTCGGCTTCATCGTCAACAAGGTGCCAACGCGCTGGGTGCTGCTCGCGCTCGCGGTGGTCTGGGCGCTCGCGCAGTTTCCGATGGTCGGCACCGTCTCCTTCACCACGCTCCTGATCTGCCGCATCGTGCTCGGCGCCGGCGAAGGCCCGGCCTTCTCGGTCGCTGCGCATGCGATCTACAAATGGTTTCCCGACGAGAAGCGGACGCTGCCGACCGCGATCCTGTCGCAGGGCTCGGCCTTCGGCGTCATCCTCGCTGTGCCGGCGCTGAACTGGATCATCGTCAATCATTCCTGGCACTATGCGTTCGGCGCGCTCGGCGTCGTCGGCCTGATCTGGGTTTGCGCCTGGCTCGCATTCGGCAAGGAAGGCCCGCTGGAGGACACACAGGCTCAGGCTGCGGCCGAGACGAAGATTCCCTACCTTCAGCTGCTCACCTCGCGCACCTTCCTCGGCTGCGTCGCGGCGACCTTCGGTGCTTACTGGGCGCTGTCGCTCGGGCTGACCTGGTTCACGCCGTTCATCATCAAGGGCCTCGGCTTCTCGCAGAGCCAGGCCGGCTGGATCTCGACCCTGCCCTGGGTGTTCGGCGCAACCATCGTGATCCTGACCGGCTGGATCTCGCAACTGATGATGGCCCGCGGCTCGACCACCCGCGTCGCACGCGGCGTGCTCGGCTCCGTGCCGCTGGTCATCGGTGGCCTGATCCTGGCCGCGATGCCGCATGTCCAGGGCGCGGGCTTTCAGCTCAGCTTGCTTGTGGTTGGAACGGGCTTGTGCGGAGCGATCTACGTGGTCTGCCCGCCGATGCTCGGCGAGTTCACGCCGACGTCGCAGCGCGGCGCGATCCTCGCGATCTACGGCGCGCTCTATACGCTCTCGGGCATCATCGCGCCCGCCGTGATGGGCACCGTGATCCAGCGCGCCGGCAGCATGCTCGACGGCTACATGACCGGCTTCACCATCAACGCCGCGATCATGGTCGGCTCCGGTACGCTCGGGCTGCTCCTGCTCTGGCCGAACACGGAAAAGGCCAGGCTGACCGGCACCGCCGCGCCGCAGGCCAGCGCGCTGAAGGGCGCGGTATCGCCGACGTAAGGGGCCACTTCAGTCAACCCAATCACAACGTCATCCCCGCCCCTGTGCGCAATTGCGCGCTAGGCCGGGGCGACAATTGAGCTTGTTGCTCAAGCAGCGATTGGCCGCTTCCGCTCCGTGAACGGCGACAGCACCACGGTCGCGACCATGAAGATCACGGACGCCCCGAACACCCAATGCGGCGCGCTCTGGTCCATGATCCAGCCGAACAGCAGCGGGCTGACGATGCCGCCCAGATTGAAGCCGGTGGAGACGATGCCGAAGGCACGCCCCGCAGCACCGGGAGGTGCTGCATTGCGCACCAGCATGTCGCGCGAGGGCGCGATCACGCCGGAGAGGAAACCCGCGGCCGCCATCGTGGCGGTCAGCGCCCAGCCCGGCAGCGTGACCAGCGCGATCAGCAGCACGATCGCCGCGTTCGCGGCAAAGCAGGCGGCGGCGACATAGCCGTGGCGCTCGGTGTGGTCGGCGAGAAAGCCGCCCGCGAGCACGCCGGCGGCGCTTGCACCGAGGAACGCGGTGAGCGCGACATTGGCCGCGGAATAGGTGACGCCATAGCCACTCATCAGCGCCACCACGCCGAAATTGTTGATGCCGGCGACCGACAGGCTGAGCAGCATGAACAGCGCCGTCAGCGTGATCAGCGCCGGCGTGATCACGGCTTGTTTTGGTGCGTTCTCGGTGCCCGGCTTCGTCTTGTACGCGCCGGCATCGGGAATGTTCATCGTCACCAGCAGCAGCGCGACCAGAACACCGATCGCGCCGGATGCGATCAGCGCGCCGGCACCGCCAGATACGGTGACCATCGCGGCGACGATCGCCGGCGCCACCGCGCCGCCGAAATAGCCGGCAAAGGTATGGATCGAGAAAGCGCGGCCCATCCGCGCTTCGTCCATGTGCTCGGCGAGGATGGCATAATCGGCGGGATGGTAGACGCTGTTGGCGAGCCCGAGCAGCACGGCGCAGGCGATCAGCGAGGCATAGCTGAGGTGCAGGCCGAGCAGGATCAGCGCGAGGCCGCCAAGCGTGAGGCCGCCCAGCAGGATCCTTCGCGCACCAAAATGGTCGACGAGATAGCCGGTCGGCGCCTGCGTCAGCCCCGACACCACGGCCGACACGGTCAGCGCGAAGCCGAGCTCGACATAGCCGACGCCGAGTTGATTCTTGAGGAAGGGAAACAGCATCGGCAGGACCAGCAGATGAAAATGGCTGACCCAATGCGCGATCGAGATTCCCGTCAGCGTGCGTAGCGCGCTGTCCGCCTTGCCTTGTTGCGGTGCGGCGAGAACGTCGACCATTGCAGTTCCGTTTCACGTCCTTTGGAGACGCGCAAACTATCGGGCAGAGCGGTTATTTGTCCATGAACGCAGGCGCATGGCAGGTAGTGTGGGGCAGGAGTTTCCCCGCCGTCGTCCTGGCGAAAGCCAGGACCCATTACCCATGAAACCTCCATGAAGCAGTTTAGCGAAAACTCGTGGTCCGGTACTGCGACCATCCACGATCGAGAGATCACGCGGTATGGGTCCTGGCTTTCGCCAGGACGACAGTTGAGAGCGAGGCAAGAGCCGAGCCCTCAAAACGGCTCGTCATCCGGCCCGTAGCGGTCTCGCTTTGGTGTCGCGATGTCGCCGTCTTCGTAATCATCGTCTTCGGTGTCGCGCGGAGGCGGAGGCTTCTTCGCCTTGTCTTTTGCTGGCGTGTCGTCCGCAATTTTGGGCGGCGCGCTCGGCTTGCCGATCTTGGCCATGGCTGGTCCCGGATGGTGATGCTGCGGCCGATCCTATCCGGAAGATATGTGCGGTTCCTGACTTATCTCAAGTCGTCAGTGCACCACCGGCCCGCCGGCCTTCTTCCAGGCGTCGATGCCGCCGGCGATGTGGGCGGTGTTGGTGAGCCCCGCCTCCTTGGCGGCGGCGACAGCCATCGCCGAGCGTTCGCCGAAGGCGCAGAAGAACACGATGCGGCGGCCGGTGGCGGCCGCGACCTCGCGCAGCATGCCGCCGGGCTTGAGGCTGTCTTCAACGGACGGATAGGGCGTATGCAGCGCGCCTTCGAGCATGCCGTGCTTCATCCGCTCATTGGTCTCGCGCAAATCGACCAGCAGGATATCGGGACGGCCGAGGCTGCGGATCGCCTCGACGGCACGGAGCGCGCGGCCCTCTTTCTCCAGCTCCTCCTGGTGCAGGCCGACATGCATGTTGGCGGGCACCGCGACGTCCATCATCTTCGGATTGGGCAGCTTCAGATTGGCCATCAGCTCGATGTAATCGTCGACCGAGCGCACCTGGAGCCGCGGATTGTAGCGTTTCTCCTCGCCGATGGTGGAGACGGTGTCGCCCTTGTAGTCATGCGCCGGAAACACCATGGTCTCGTCCGGAAGCTTCAGCAGCCGATTGAAAATAGACTCATACTGCGCGCGCGAAGAACCGTTCTGGAAATCGGTGCGGCCGGTGCCGCGGATCAGCAGCGTGTCGCCGGTGAAGACGCGGTCGCCCATCAAATAGGAATAGGAATCGTCGGTGTGGCCGGGCGTGTACATCACGTCGAGCGCCAGGCCCTCGATCGTCACCTTGTCGCCGTCGGCAACCCGCATCGCCACCACGTCGGCCTTGGTCTGGTCGCCCATCACCGTCATGCAATGGGTGCGGTCGCGCAGCTCGCCGAGGCCGGTGACGTGGTCGGCATGCAGATGGGTGTCCACCGCCTTGACCAGCTTGAGATCGAGCTCGCGCAGCAGCTGGCAGTAGCGGTCAACCTTCTCCAGCACGGGATCGAGGATCAGCGCCTCGCCGCCGGGGCGGCTCGCCAGGAGATAGCTGTAGGTACCCGAAACACTGTCGAAGAGCTGGCGGAAGATCATGGCAAGACCCGGCGTGAATTACCCGGAGATTCTACTACATTTCGGGCTCACAAGAGAAGCAATTCACTGTGTAAGCAAGAAAATTTGGAAGATTTTTATTCCTGTGACCGGCGAGTGGGCGTCACCTGGCCACCGCTGTCATTCCCCGCGAAGGCGGGGAATCCAGTACGCCGCGCCCTTTCCGTACCCCTCGCCGTCTCGGAGTACTGGATCGCCCGCCTCCGCGGGCGATGACACCGACTGTGCCGCGACGCTTTGCCCCGATAAAAGGCTCAGGGCCGCACCAATGTGTACCCGTTCTCGCTGAGAAACAGGATCTGGCCGACCCCGACCTGCACCGGCGTGGCGGCAGGGATGAACTCCGGCCGCTTGCCGGTCTCACGCTCGATCGTGTCGACGGTGTTGAGGCAGATGTCGAAGCGCACGCCTTGCGCGATCAGGCTCTCGACCTGCTTGCGGCGCTCGCTGCCTGACAACAGGAGATCGATGCCGGGACCGAACGCCACCACCTCGATTGCGACCTTGTCGGGGTCGTAGGCCTTCAGCAAATTGTTGGCGACGCTGAGCACCAGAGCTTGCTTCCTGACATCGCCATCAGAGAGCTGCAGCACGATCTTGTGCTCGGCGAACGGCTTGTCCTGGAGCGGCACCTGCTGCGCAAACGCTGGTGGCATCGCCGCCCAGGCGAACAGCGCCAGCAGTATCGCGGAAAAGGTTTGCGACCGCATCATCCCTGTCCTGCGATGCCCGGATTGCCGTCGACGCCTTTCAGCGTGACGCCGGAGCCGAGCCGCTCCTGAAACATCCGGCCTGAGCGCAGATATTTTGCCACCACATCCCACGCCGGCGTGCCTTGCTGGCCGTTGACCGAGGCCCAGCCCGCGACCTTGTAGCGGTGGCTGGCACTGAGCGCCTTGCCGCCATTGAGCTTCAGCTCCGAGATGCGGCCGCCGATCGCCGCCGTCGGCGTACAGGTGTAGCTGAGCCCGCCGGCGCGCACCATGTCGCCGCCCTGCTGGTAATAGGGATCGGTATTGAAGAGGTTGTCGCAGACGTCTTCCAGCACGTCCTTGATCTGGGCCCCGGTCATCTCCTGCACATAGGTCTCGGGATAGCTGATCGCGGTTTCCGCGAGCAAATCCTCCATCGTCAGCGCCTGGCCGGACAGCCCGGTGACGCCCCAGCGGAAGCCCGGCGACAGCGCGATCTCGGCGTTGAGCTCGGTGCGCAGCGCGCTGCAGATCAGCTCGTCGACAGGGCCGGCGAAATTGTCGCGGCGATACAGCAGGCGATCGGGCGTCGCGATCTTCTCCGACCAGTCGGTGACGAAGGGCGCCCGCAACCGGCCGATCAGTTCGGCCATTCCAGGATCGGGCTTCAACAGCTCGGAATAAACCGGCAGCAGATGATATTTGACGTCGCCGACCTTGCCTTTTTCGAGCGCGAGATCGAGCACGGCAAGAAATTTTCCGTTGGAGCCGGCATTGGTGACGAGCGTCGTGCCGCTGGCATTCTTCACGGCGATGGGCTGCGGGATCGCATCATGGGTGTGGCCGCCGAGGATGACGTCGATGCCGGTGACGCGGCTTGCAAGCTTGAGATCGACGTCCATGCCGTTGTGCGACAGCAGAATGACCGCATCGACCTTGTCGGTGCCGCGCAAGCCATCGACATGCTTCTGGAGTTCTTCCTCCCGGATGCCGAAGGTCCAGTCCGGCGTGAACCGTTTGGGATGCGCGATCGGCACATAAGGGAAGGCCTGGCCGACGATCGCGACGCGATGGCCGCCGAGTTCCTTGATCACGGAGGGCTTGAACACACGCCCCGTCGCCCTGTCGAAGGCGGGAGCGTCGTTGAATGCGGCTTCCTCCGTGAGAAAGACGTTCTGCGCCAGAAACTCGCCCTTGAAGCGCGCGAGATTGTCGCGCAGCGCCTGCTCGCCGTAGGTGAATTCCCAATGCCCGGTCATCGCCTCGATACCGAGCAGGTTTGCGGCCTCGACCATGTCGCGGCCCTGCATGATGTTGGCGAGTCCCGTGCCTTGCCAGAGATCGCCGCCATCAACGAGCATGGAGTGCTTTTCGCCGGCATCGCCGCGCAAGCGATCGATCAGCGTCTTCAGATGCGCGAAGCCGCCGAGCTTGCCGAAACGGCCTGCGGACTTCTCGAACTCGAAGCAGCTGAAGGCATAGGCGTCCGCGCTGTCGGGCCTGATGCCGAAACGGTCGAGGAAGGCGCGGCCGACCAGATGCGGCGGCCGTCCTGCCATCTCGCCGATCCCGATATTGACGCTGGGCTCGCGAAAATAGACCGGATTGAGTTGCGCATGCGTGTCGGTGAGGTGAAGGATACGCGCATTGCCGAACCGTTCGAGGTCGTAAATGCTCGCGGCCTCAGCACCGCGCGCAAGCCGTGGCAGGCTGAGCGATGCGGCAGCAAGGCCTGCATTCTTCAGGAAATCGCGGCGGCGGATCGCCATCCAGAAATTCTCCGCGCCCTCTCATGGTCGCAAGGCTGTTGCAGGAGCGAACAGTCTAGCGGATTTCCATCGCCTTCCAGGCTTCTTTTTCGGAAATCGCCTGGAAGATCGACGCTTTCGCCAGCGCCTCGGCCTCCCTGGCTGCGGCCACGGCGCGGTCGTAATCGCCGCCATCGGCCGCCTTCTTCGCGGCGGCCAGCGTCGAGACGGTCACGGTCCACTGGTTGCGCATGCCGGCGGCCTCCTTGGAGGAGGCCTCGGCGGCGGCATAGGCCGCCTTGTAATCCGCCTCGTTTGCCGCACGCGCCGCCGGCGCGAGGCTCAGAGCGAGCGGCAAGGCAAGCACCACGGCGAGAGCAAGCGACCGCTTCATGGCCGCGCTCCCGGTCCCGATATCGGCAGGCCGTTGGCGACGTAGGACAGGAAATATTCGACGTCGCGATATTCATCCGCCTGCGGCTCCAGCGGAACCGCGCGGGTCTGGCTGTTACAGGTGACGAAGCGGCGACTGGTCGTGCCCATGCCGCTCCATTCGGAGCGGTAGATCGGCATCGCGTTCAGAATGCCGAGCGCCGGCGCCAGGATCTCGGCGCGGATGCGCTCGCCCGGGCTCTGCACATGGCAGCTCGCGCAGGAGAAATTCAATTGGCCGCGGCGGGTGTAGAAATAGCGCTTGCCGTTCTCGAAGGCCGCGAGCGCGCGCGGATCGTCGGGGATCTTGATGTCCATCGGCTTGCCGCGCGAGGTGAAGGCCATGTAGGCGGTGAGCGAGGCCATCTCGTCCTTGACGTAGGAATAGGGCGCCTCGCCATTGGCCTCGCGGCAGCGGTTGAGCGCCAGCTCCAGCGTGACGACCTTGCCCTCCTTCTCGTCGAAATACGGATAGTTCTGGCGGATGCCGATGCCGCCGTTCGGGAAGCAGTCGGCATAGGTCTTGCCGTTCTTGAACGGGGTGGCGAACATCTCCTTGCCGGCGTCAAGCGCGAACTCGTAGGGCGGGAATTCCTCCTTCTCCTGCCACTGCCGCTTCATGTCCTCGTTCATGGAATAGGGACCGTTGACGAAGTCCTCGTGCTTCACGGTCGGGAATTTCTGGAAGAAGAAGTTCTGGAACGCCTTGGCATCGGCGACGGGATCGACCTTGTCGGCCGCCACCACGCGCGGAGAGGTGAGGGCCAGCGCGACGAGCGCGGCACTCAACGAACCAAGCAGGATGGAGGTGCGGGCCTTCATCACGAGATTTTCGCGGTGGTCGTGTCCGACGCACCCTTGTTATCCGTCCAGGAGACCTTGAGATCGTCGCCCTTCTTGGCCCCCTTGAAGCTGAACTTGACATAGGGGTCCTTCGAGATCGCGGTGCCCCAATCGGCAACGAAGACGTCCTTGCCGTTACATTCGAATTTCAGCTGCTGGATGTAATGCGCCGGGATCAGCTCGCCCTTGGCGTCCTTGACGAAGCCGGTATCCATGGGGTGCTGGATCAGCGCCTGCACCTCCGTGATGTCGCCGTTGGCGGTGGCGCGGACGCGAATGCTGGATGCCATCTCGATCTTCCTCGCTTAGCCGCCGCAGCCGCCGACGGTGACCTTGACCTCTTTGGTCGCGCTGTAGAGCTTGCCGTCGGCCTCCACGATCGCAACGACGTTGGTGGTCTTGGCCATCTTCAGCCGGTTGGCGACAGCAGGGATCGTGCCTTCGGGAATCCTGTAGGACGCGGCCAGCGCGCTGGGATTCTCGGCCACGAAGAACGAGATCGAGGTGACCTTGTCGAGCGTCGTCGCCACCGAGATCGGCACCACGCCGCCGTTCTCGGCGATCTCGGGGGCGTCCAGCTTGACCTTGTCGGACGGCTCGGCGGTTTTGCCGTACAGCGCCTTGATGGCGTCCGCCTCGCTCTTCTGCTTGAAGGCCTCTTCGGGATATTTGTCGTTGGCCGCGGCGCGCGCGGGCGCGGCGCCGAACGGCAGATTGCCGAGGCCGAGCAGCGCGACCGAGGCTGCGCCCTGAAGGATCAGGCGCCGCGTCGCGCTTGGGCCGGTGAGTGTGGTCATCTCGGGTCTCCCAACCAAATCTCGTGGCGTGCCTGAAGTCACAGGGTCTGCAGGAAATCAACGATCGCGCTGATCTCCTGTTCGGTCAAAATCCGGTTCCGGCCGAACGGCGGCATCATGGTCTGCGGATTGCGCTTGGTCTCGTCGAAGATGATCGCGACCAGCTCGTTGCGATCGGGGTACTTGGCCTTGAGGTCCTTCAGTTCCGGCCCGATCGTTCCCGGCAGGTCGCCACCCTTGATCACGTGGCAGGTCAGGCAATTGCCCTTGCCGCGGTCGAAAGCGAGTTTCTGGCCGTCGGCCACAGCGGACTGCGCCCACGCCGGGCTGGCGAGGCCGGCGGCAATGGCCAGCAAGATGAACGGAACGGGCGTCCGGGAAAAGGCGGTCACGGCGTTATTCCGAGGCGTTATATCGATGGTCTCGATCGCGAAATAGAAGCGTTTCCAAAGCACAAAGGGCACCGCCTGACAATCAAGACTATGCACGCGACAAAATGAAGTTAATATCTTCCCCATTGCAACTAATGAGATTATTTGTTCAGCCGATTTGGCCCGAGAGTTAAGGGCCGTGGCGCGGGCCGGCTGTTTCCCGAGCGTTTGGGCGCTCAACCTGTTTTCATTGCGTTCTCGTTTTTTCAAGGGGACCTCACTTGGCTGAATATGTCGTCGAATTCGGCAGGGATGGCGGTCGGGTCGAGTCGGATGGGCGGCTCGATGCACCGGCATTTCATCGCAATCACGAGCCGCTCTGGGCGGCACTGGAAAAGCATCTCGCCGGCTGCACCGGCAACGTGGTCGAGCTCGGCAGCGGAACCGGCCAGCACGTGGTCTACTTCGCCCGTCACACGCCCGGCCTGATCTGGTGGCCCAGCGATCTCAACCAGCGCCACCTCAAGAGCATCGAGGCCTGGCGCGTTCATTCAGGCCTGAAAAACATCCGCTCGCCGCTGCGGATCGATCTCACCGATCCCGACTGGTGCCCGGAGATGAAAAGCGGGCAGGCGCCGTCAAGTCTTGCCGCATTGTTCTGCGCCAATGTCATCCACATCGCGCCATGGAGCGTCGCCGAGGGCCTGTTCGCCGGCGCTGGCCGCTATTTGCGGGCCGACGGCAAGCTGTTCCTTTATGGCCCGTTCAAGCGCGGCGGCAAGCACATCGCGCTCAGCAACGCCGTGTTCGACACCTCCTTGCGTGAAGGCAATCCCGACTGGGGCGTGCGTGACATCGCCGATGTCGAGGCGCTCGCCCGCGGCGCAGGTCTTCGCCTTGTCGATACCATTGACATGCCAGCGAACAATCTCACGCTGGTGTTTTCGCGCTAAGCCCAGACGGCGCTGCGCTCCCTCCCCCCTTGTGGGGGAGGGCGGGGGAGAGGGGTAGCCCAGGAATCAGTCTATCCATCTGCGACCGAGCCGCGCCCGCAAATCGAGAGAGTCCCCGCGTAACCCCCTCTCCCTGCCCCTCCCCCACAAGGGGGGAGGGAATGAGAGAGCGGTGCACGCCTCACGTAGTGAAGCGATCACGCTTCTTCGTCCCGCCACCCGATCTTGTCCTTCAAGAACCGAAAGCCAATCACCTCGAACCCGGCGCGCTCCTTGTTGTCCTTGCCGTAGCCGTGGCCGCCCGCTTCAGGCTCGTAGAACCAGGCTTCATAGCCCATGGCCTGGAGCTTTGCCGCCATCTTGCGCGCATGCCCGGGATGGACACGGTCGTCGCGCCGCGTGGTGGCGATCAGGATCGGCGGATAGGGTTGGCCGGCCTTGACGTTGTGATAGGCGGAGTAGGTCTTGAGCCAGTCCCACTCCTCGGGCTTGTCGGGATCGCCATATTCCGCGATCCAGCTCGCGCCGGCGAGCAGCTTCGTGTAGCGGCGCATGTCGATCAGCGGGATGGTGCAGAACAGCGCGCCGAAACGTTCGGGGTATCGCACCAGCATGTTGGTGATGAGGATGCCGCCGTTCGATCCACCCTGCGCGGCAATGCGCTTTCCTTTGGTCACCCCGCGGCGGACGAGATCGGCGGCAACGGCGGCGAAATCATCGTGCGACAGCTTCTTGCCGGCGTATCGCCCCGCATCGTGCCAGCGCGTACCGAATTCGCCGCCGCCGCGCACATTCGCCTGCACCGTCGTGCCGCCGCGCTCCAGCCACAGCTTGCCGAGCGACGAATTGTAGTACGGCTTCACGGCGAGGCCGAAGCCGCCATAGGCGCTCATATAGACCGGTGCATCGCCGGTCTCGCCGCTGGGGCCGGTCTGCACATAGGGAATGCGCTCGCCGTCGATCGAGATCGCCTCGTGCTGGGTGACCACGAGGCCGTCGGCGTTGAATGTTTTCGGCGCCTGCTTCAGCACGATCGGGCTCGCGACGCCGCGCTCGATGAGCAGCAGCGACGGCGGCGTCAGCGGATCCTGCACATTGGCAAGCAGGTCGCCGTTGCTCTCGGAGGGATGGCGATCCAGCGGCCAGATGTCGACCACGCCGATCTGCGGCAGGCCGCCAAGTGATTCGCGGCTCCAGCTTGTGGCGGACGGCGTGCAGATCTCGAATTGCGGCTGGAGCTCGTCGAGGATCGACAGCACCAGCCTGCCCCCGGCCCAGAACAGGCCTTGCAGGGCACGGCGAGGTTCGGGCGCGAACAGCACCGCGAAATCGCGGCTGCCGGCGAGGAAGGCCGGGAGCGAGATGCCGAGCACGGTGTCGGCGGCATAGGTTCTGCCCTCGATCGACCAGGCCTCGCGCAGCTTCATCGCGAACCAGTCGCCGTGCGCCTGCAACCAGATGCCGGTCGGCAGATCGAGCTTCGTCGTCGTGCCGTCGGCGTCGCGCAGCCAGAGCGCATGATTGAAGAAGTCGATCTGGTCGACGATCCAGCTGCGCGGGGCCGCAGCGGTGTCGTCGACCATGCCGGAGATCGCCATATGATCGGCCGTGGTCTCGATGATCATTTGCGCCTGATCGACAGGCTGGCCGCGCCGCCACAGGCGAACCGTTCGCGAATATCCGGAAGCAGTCGCCATGCCTTCGCCATGGGCGCTCGACAGCAGCAGCGTGTCGGCATCGAGCCAATCGGCGCCGCCCTTGGCTTCCGGCAGCGCAAATCCGTCCGCCACGAAACTCTTGGTGCCGAGGTCGAATTCCCGCAAGGTGACGGCGTCGCTGCCGCCGCGCGACAGACTCAAAATGGCGCGCGCGCTTCCCGGCTGAGTGGTGATGCCGCTCAGCAGCCAGTCCTCGCCCTCGCGTGCCGCGAGCTGGTCGACGTCCAGCAGGATTTCCCACGCGGGATGCGATTTGCGAAACTCGGCGAGCGAAGTCTTCCGCCACAAGCCGCGCGGGTTGGTGGCGTCCTTCCAGAGATTGTGCAGTTCGTCGCCGCGCCGGCTGACATAGGGAATGTTGTCGGGACGATCGTAGATCGCCGCGAGCATGTCGCGGTCGCGCGCGAAGGCGGTCCCGCCGAACGCGTCGAGCGTCAGGCTGTTCTGCCGCGTGACGAAATCGAGCGCCTGCTTGCCTTCGATCTCCTCCAGCCAGAGCCAGGGATCGTCGTCGGGAGCGCTGAGCGTAGGTCTGTCGTCGACGGACATGAACGAAACTCCGAAAGGTCGCGGCGGATAGGATTTGATCGAGCGCAAGCCGTCAAGTGCGCGGCCCATTATCATCGGCCCGATTGCGTCAGAGGCATGGCCTGCGCCCGTTTGCGCCGGTTGCCCGCCCTCTCGCGTCCCGCCATAGTGGCGGGAATCAAGCGAGCCTTTGAAAGCCTTTGAAGCCCCTCGAAAGCCCGTTGGGGCGGAAATGCCGATGCTGGATGTGACTGCAGCCAATGAGATCGCCGCCGACGCCCGCGTGCGTGCCAATGTGGTGCGCCTTGCCGCCGCGCAGGCGCTGACCGGCGCCAACTCGGCGGTGATCTTCGCAACCGGCGCGATCGTCGGCGCGACGCTCGCGCCCGACGTCTCGTTCGCAACCGTGCCGATCTCGATGTATGTGCTCGGCCTCGCCGCCGGCACGCTGCCGACCGGCGCGATCTCGCGCCGCTTCGGCCGCCGCGTCGCTTTCATCGTCGGCACCGGTGTGGGCGCGCTGACCGGTCTGCTCGGCTGCTTCGCGATCCTGCACGCTTCGTTTCCGTTGTTCTGTCTGGCGACTTTTCTCGGCGGCCTCTACGGCGCGGTGGCGCAGTCCTACCGCTTCGCTGCCGCCGACGGCGCCAGCGCGGCGTACCGGCCCAAGGCGGTGTCCTGGGTGATGGCGGGCGGCGTGTTCGCCGGCGTGCTCGGTCCACAGCTCGTGCAATGGACCATGGATGTCTGGCAGCCTTATCTGTTCGCCTTCAGCTTCCTGGTCCAGGCGGCTGTCGCGCTGGTCGCGATGGGTATCGTCGCCGGGGTCGACATGCCGAAGCCGGCACCGGCCGATCTTCACGGCGGGCGGCCGCTGCTCGAGATCGTGACCCAGCCGCGCTTCATCGCGGCGGCGCTGTGCGGCGTCATCTCCTACCCCATGATGAATCTGGTGATGACCTCGGCGCCGCTCGCCATGAAGCTGTGCGGCTTGAGCGTCTCCGATTCCAATTTCGGCATTCAATGGCACATCGTCGCCATGTACGGGCCGAGCTTCTTCACGGGTGCGCTGATCGCCCGCTTCGGCGCGCGGAAGGTTGTTGCCGCCGGCCTGCTGCTGGAGGCCGGCGGGGCCAGCATCGGCCTGTCCGGCATCACCGCGATGCATTTCTGGGCCACGCTGATCGTGCTCGGAATCGGCTGGAATTTCTCCTTCATCGGCGCCTCCGCGCTGGTGCTGGAGACGCACCGGCCGCAGGAGCGCAACAAGGTGCAGGCCTTCAACGATTTCCTGGTGTTCGGCATGATGGCGATCGGCTCGTTCTCGTCCGGCCAATTGCTCGCCAGTTACGGCTGGTCCGCGGTGAACATGGTGGTGTTCCCGCCGGTGCTGCTTGGCCTCGCCGTGCTCTCGCTGGCGTCGTGGACCCGTCGCCGCAAAGCGCGGCTCGACGCGGCCATGGGCGAGTTCCCGGATGCGGTCTGATATGGCGGGAGGCTGTCAGCAGCGTTGATAGTTCGATCCAGATCGAAGTGATTTTTGGGGGCGAGTTGCTTAGATGCCGTCATGGCCGGGCTTGTCCCGGCCATCCACGTCTTGGGCGTTCGGATCGAAGAACGTGGATGCCCGGAACAAGTCCGGGCATGACGGAGTAAGCGGCATGCTCGACAACCCCCGACACGACGGATCCGTCGACGAATCCTCTCTCCGCTACGAAGGCTGGCGCATCGTTGCGGTCTGCTTCCTGCTCGCGACCTTCGGCTGGGGGCTCGGCTTCTACGGCCAGAGCGTCTATGTCGCCGAGCTCCAGCGCGCGCACGGCTGGTCGGCCTCGCTGATCTCCTCGGCCACGACGTTCTTCTATCTGTTCGGCGCGCTGCTCGTCGTCTTCGTCGGCGAGGCCGTCAACACATACGGCCCGCGCCTCGGCCTGATCGCGGGGACGCTGGCGATGTCCGCCGCGGCGGTCGCGATCGGCGCGGTGCGCGAGCCGTGGCAGCTTTATCTCGCGAACGCCGTGCTCGCCTTCGGCTGGGCCGGCACGAGTCTGGCCATGATCACCAACACGATCAGCCTGTGGTTCGACCACAAGCGCGGCATGGCCATCAGTCTCGCGCTCAATGGCGCAAGCTTCGGCGGCATTGTCGGTGTGCCGTTGCTGGTGACCCTGATCGGTCATGTCGGCTTCGCCAGCGCGATGTTTATCGTGGCCGGCGCCATGCTGGCGTTGCTCGTGCCGGTGATCCTGATTGTCGTCGGCCGCCCGCCCGATCTCCATGGCCGGCGCGCCGCGACGAAAACGAAGCCGCAATCGTCGGCGCAGATTCGCAGCCAGGCGTTGCGCGATGTCGGCTTCCTCACGGTGACAATTGCCTTTGCTTTGGTGCTGTTCGCGCAGGTCGGCTTCATCGTCCACCTGATCTCGTTCCTGGATCCCGTGATCGGGCGCGAGCGCGCGGCCGTCGCGGTTGCGGTGCTGACCGCGATGGCGGTGATCGGCCGGGTGCTGTTCTCGCTGGTGATTGACCGCCTCAACCAGCGGCTTGCCTCGGCGCTGTCGTTCCTGAGCCAGGCCGTGGCGCTGTGCGTCGTCATCAATTTGCACAATGATTACGTGCTGATCGTCGCCTGCGCATTGTTCGGCTTCTCGGTCGGCAATCTCATCACGCTGCCGTCGCTGATCGTGCAGCAGGAATTCGATTCCGCCGCGTTCGGCGTGCTGATCAGCCTCAACACCGCGATCAACCAGGTGACTTATGCATTCGGCCCCGGCGTGGTCGGTTTTCTGCGCGATTTCTCCGGTGGCTATGAGCTGCCGTTCTATCTGTGTATTGCGCTGGAGCTGGTAGCGGCGGCGCTGATCATGGTGCGGGGGAAGCCGCGAGCGACGACTGCGTAGAGGCGCGGCGTCGCTTCAACATCCTCCGTCATTGCGAGCGCAGCGAAGCAATCCAGACTGCTACTGCGGAAAGATTCTGGATTGCTTCGTCGCTTCGCTCCTCGCAATGACGAGGAGAGAGTTGAGTTTAAGCCTCGCGCTGCTTCAGCAGCCCGTCCACATCCAGCCGCTTCGTAAACATCGCGAGCTTGCCATCCGGCCCGAACGGCCATTGCTCCCGCGGCTTGTCCCAATACAGCTCCACGCCGTTCTGGTCCGGATCGCGCAAATACAGCGCTTCGGACACGCCATGGTCGCTCGCCCCGTCGAGCGCAATGCCGGCCGAGAGCACGCGGTGCAGCGCATCCGCCAGCGCGGGCCGTGTCGGATAGAGGATCGCGGTGTGATAGAGCCCGGTCGTGCCTGGCGGTGGCGGCGAGCCGCCCTTGCTCTCCCAGGTGTTGAGCCCGATGTGGTGGTGATAGCCGCCGGCCGAGATGAAGGCCGCGCCCGAGCCCATGCGCTGCATCAGTTCGAAACCGAGCACGCCGCAATAGAAGCCGAGCGCGCGATCGAGATCGGCGACTTTGAGATGGACGTGGCCGATCCTGGTGCCGGCGGCGACGGCTTGGTTCTGCGACATGCGGCTGCTCCGTTGATGGACTCCACATAAGCCCGGGCTCGGAACAGTGCTACTGACCTATCCCGAAACCCAGCGTTTCCGGATAGGCAACTTACGACAGCTCCCGCGCCTCGCCCTCCGGCAGCTCGAACTCGAACGTGTTCAGCGTCATCGACACCAGCGTGTAATAGCCGCAGAGACCAATCACCTCGACCACGCCGCGCTCGCCGAGCAGCTTTACCGCCTCATCATAGAGACCCTTCTCGACGCCATGGCCCTCATGCAGCGACTTCGCGACGTCGTAGATCATCTTGCCCTTGGGATCGTCGAAGACAGGCGTGCGGCGGTCGCGGATCGCGTCGATGATGTCAGGGTTCATGCCGCCGGCAAGCGCCAGGCGCTTGTGCGCGTACCATTCGTAATGCGCGGTCCAGTGCCGCGCCGTCACCAGGATCGCGATCTCCGAAAGTTTTGCGGGGAATATCGTGTCGTAGCGCAGGACCTCGCCGAGCCGCGTGGCATGACGGGCCATGTCGGGACTGTTCAGCCACGCCATCATCGGTGCCGGCGGCTTGCCGCGCTTGCCGGCAATCGACTCGTCATAGGTCTGCCGCTGGCTCTCGTTCATTTCGCCACGCGAAAGAAGCTTCAGGCGCATTGTTGTTTCCTCTTTGTTTTCAAGCTCGCCGTGGCCGCGACTATAGCGGATGCGTGACACGGAAGTGGTTGAATTCCGCGGGAGCTTGGCCCAGAGTCGTGCCCAACAAGCCGATTTTGAATGATGGAAACGACCCATGACTGACTCCAGGGCCAGCGAGACTGAGACCGCCGATCTCGAAACATTCCGCAGCGAAACGCGTGCCTGGCTCGAAGCCAATTGCCCGCCGGAGATGCGCAAGCCCGCAACGTCCGACGCCGACGTGTTCTGGGGCGGACGTAACGCAAAATTCTCGTCCGAGCCGCAGCGCATCTGGTTCGAGCGCATGCGCGACAAGGGCTGGACCGTACCCGATTGGCCGAAGGAGTACGGCGGCGGTGGCCTGAGCGCCGCCGAGCACAAGGTGCTGCGTGCGGAGATGGGACGAATCGGAGCGCGCCCGCCGCTGTCGAGTTTTGGCATCTGGATGCTCGGGCCGGCGCTGCTGAAATACGGCAACGACGCGCAGAAGAAAGAGCACCTGCCGAAAATCGCAGCGGGCCTGATCCGCTGGTGCCAGGGCTATTCCGAGCCGAACGCCGGCTCCGATCTTGCGTCGCTGCAGACCCGCGCCGAGAGCGACGGCGACGATTTCGTGATCACTGGGTCGAAGATCTGGACGTCCTATGCCAATTACGCCGACTGGATCTTCTGCCTCGTCCGCACCGATCCCGCCGCGAAGAAGCATGACGGCATCAGCTTCATCCTGTTCGACATGGCCTCGAAGGGCGTCTCGACCAAGCCGATCCTGCTGATCTCCGGCTACTCGCCGTTCTGCGAGACGTTCTTCGACAATGTCCGCGTGCCGAAATCGCATGTGGTCGGCACCGTCAATCGCGGCTGGGACGTCGCGAAATATCTGCTCCAGCATGAGCGCGCGATGATATCAGGCATGGGCGAGCGCGGCGTCGGCCGTCCGCTAGGCCAGATCGCGGCCGATTCCGTCGGCACCGATGCGCTGGGACGGCTCGACGATTCCATGCTGCGCGGCCGGATCGCCAGCTTCGACGTCGATGAAGCCGCCCTTGCAGCCTGCGCCGAACGCGCGGTCGATCTCGCCAAGGCGGGTCAGGCGCATCCGGCGTTCTCGTCGGCAATGAAATATTACGGCACCGAGCTCAACAAGCGCCGTTACGAGATCCTGATGTCGGCCGGCGGTGTCGATGCGCTGGAATGGGAGAGCGAGCGCTCCAGGCAAGGCGCCCGTCCGCGCGCCTGGCTGCGCACCAAGGCCAACTCAATCGAGGGCGGCACGACCGAGGTCATGCTCGGCATCGTCGCCAAGCGCATCCTCGATCTGCCGGGGGCGTGAGGCTCTCAGTCATTCCGGGGCGCGCGTAGCGCGAGCCCGGAATCCATTTCACCGCGTATATACCGCCTGATGGATTCCGGGCCTGGCCCTTCGGGCCATCCCGGAATGACCAAGACAAAATAGATTTCAAATCGGAACACGCACATGGCCCTCGTCCTCACCGAAGAACAATCGATGCTCCGCGACAGCGCGCGCGGGCTGATCAGCGACAAGGCGCCGGTGTCGCATCTGCGGCATCTGCGCGATAGCAAAGACCCCATCGGCTTCTCCAAGGAGTTTTGGCATTCCTTCGCCGAGATGGGCTTTGCCGGCTTGCTGGTGCCGGAAGAGTTCGGCGGCAGCGGCCTTGGCTATGTCGAGGCCGGCGTGGTGATGGAGGAGATCGGCCGCACGCTGATGCCGTCGCCCTTCCTCGCCACCAGCGTGGTCGCGGCCTCGGCGCTGAACCGTGGTGGCAATGCCGCGCAGAAGTCGGAGTATCTGCCGAAGATTTCCAACGGCTCCCTGCTCGCGACGCTCGCGATCGACGAGGGCGCAAAACATCGCCCGCTTCAGACCAATCTCCAGGCCGTGCGCGCCGGCAACGGTTTCAGGCTCTCCGGCGCCAAGGCGCTCGTCGTCGACGGTCACGTTGCCGACCTTCTCATTGTCGCGGCACGCACCGCCGGCTCGGCCGGCGAACGCGAGGGGCTGACGCTGTTCCTGGTCAACCCGAAGGCCAAGGGCGTTGCGATCGAGCGCACCATCATGGTCGACGCGCACAATGCGGCGCGGATCGAGCTTGCCAATGTCGAGGTCGATGCCGACAGCGTGCTCGGCGAAGTCGACCAGGGTGGCGGGCTGCTCGACGGCGTGCTCGATATCGGGCGCGGCGCGGTGGCCTCCGAAATGGTGGGCTTGAGCGAAGAAGTGTTCAACCGCACCGTCGAGTACCTCAAGAGCCGCAAGCAGTTCGGCAAGTTGATCGGCGAATTCCAGGCGCTGCAGCACCGCGCCGCCGAACTCTATGTCGACATCGAGATCACCCGCGCCGCCGTGATGAAGGCGCTGCAAGCGCTCGATACGGACGTCGCCAAGGCGGCGTCAAGCGTCGCAGTGGCAAAAGCCCGCGCCGGCACCACCGCCACGCGCGCGGTGCAGGAGGGCGTGCAGATGCATGGCGGCATGGGCATGACCGACCAGTTCGACATCGGCTTCTTCATGAAGCGCGCGCGCGTGTGCGAGGAATTGTTCGGCGACGCCAATTACCACACCGAGCAGCTGGCGAGGGCGCGGGGGTATTGAGGCGAGACGGGTGTGAGGTCCAGGGCGTCGCCTCACAGGCGGTGTCGTCGCCCGGCTTGACCGGGCGACCCAGTACGCCGCGGCTTCTCGATTGATCGCAACCGTCTCTGGAATACTGGATCGCCCGGTCAAGCCGGGCGATGACAGTTGAGAGAGTGGAAAGCGCCTGCCCCAAGCTCGTCATTGCGAGGAGCACTTGCGACGAAGCAATCCAGACTGTCACCGCGGAGGGATTCTGGATTGCTTCGCTTCGCTCGCAATGACGGCGGATAGAGCTCCCTACCGCACCGGCGGCGCGTACTGCACGCCGCCTGCATTCCACAGCTGGTTCATGCCGCGCGGGATCTTCAACTTCGACTTCTCGCCGATGTTGCGCTCGTACATCTCGCCATAATTGCCGACGTGGCGGATGATGCGGACCACCCAATCCTTGGTGAGGCCGAGCTGCTCGCCGTAATTGCCCTCGGTGCCGACCAGTCGCATCACTTCCGGCTTCTTCGACTTCAGGGCTTCGTCGATGTTCTCCGAGGAGACGCCGAGCTCCTCGGCGTTGATCATCGCGTAGAGCGTCCACTTCACGATCATCATCCAGTCGTCGTCGCGCTGGCGCACGACGGGCGCGAGCGGCTCCTTGGAGATCATGTCCGGCAGGATCATGCTGTCGCCGGGCTTCGACAGGTTGATCCGCAGCGCGTAGAGCTGGGAGACGTCGGCGGAGAGCGTGTCGCATTTGCCGGTGTCGTAGGCTTTCACGACGTCGTCCAGCTTGTCGAACTTCACCTCTTCATACTGCATGTTGTTGGCACGGAAGTAATCGGCGACGTTGAGCGCCGTGGTGGTCCCGGTCTGGACGCAGACCTTGCTGCCGGTCAGGTCCAGCGCGGTTTCCTTGTTGCGCGCGCGCGGCAGCATGAAGCCTGCGCCGTCGTAATAGGCGACCGCGGGGAAATAGAGATCGTAGTCGAGCTCGCGCGCCATGCTCCAAGTCGAGTTGCGCGAGAGGATGTCCACTTTCCGGCTCTGCAATTCCTTGAAGCGCTCGCTGGCATCGAGCGCGACGAACTTCGCCTTGCTCGGGTCGTTGAAGATCGCGGAGGCCACCGCGCGGCAGAAATCGACGTCGAAGCCGGTCCAGTTGCCCTTGTCGTCAGGGATCGAGAAGCCCGGCAGGCCCTTGTTGACGCCGCACAGCACCTCGCCACGGCGGACGGTGCGCTTCAGCGTGCGGGTGTCGTAAAACTCGTAGATCACCGCGAGGACGCCGACCAGCACGGCAACCGCGAGCCCGATCAGCAGGCCGCCACGAAAAGTGCGCATCATGTTGCTCTCTCGAAATAATCGGGAAAAGGAATATTCGCTAAGGCGAGGAGATCAGATCAGAGCTCGGGCTTCTGCCGAATGACGACCTTGGTGCCGACCGGGACGCGATCGTAGAGATCGGCGACGTCGCGGTTGACGAGCCGGAAGCAGCCGGAGGAGACCTTGGTGCCGATCGTGTCGGGACGGTTGGTGCCGTGGATGCGGTAGACCGTGGTGCCCAGATACATGGCGCGGGCGCCGAGCGGATTACCGGGGCCGCCGGCCATGAAGCGCGGCAGATAAGGCTGGCGCTGGATCATCTCCGGCGGCGGCGTCCAGTCCGGCCACTCCTTCTTGTTGGTGATGTTCACCAGACCCTGCCACTGAAAACCATCGCGGCCGACGCCAATGCCGTAGCGGATCGCGCGACCGCCGGGCTGCACCAGATAGAGATGCCGTTCGGCGGTCGAGATGATGAGGGTGCCCGGCGCTTCGGTGGTGCGGAAGTAGACGACCTGCTTCTGCCATTCCGGATCGAGCTCATAGGCATCGTCGGCGACCAGGCCCGGCTCGTCGCCGCGGTCGGGCTGCTGGGCGTAGGCATGGGGCGCGGACAGGATCAGGCCGATCGCAGCCACAAACATCCCGGTCAGGCGACGAAAATCCGTCATTTCAAGCTCTCCCCCACTGCCACAGCAAATATCGTTCGGAACCATCTGAACCCAGCGGCAGCTTCATGGCAAGTTGATGGCGCGCCCGGCTGGCATGTCACGAGAATGCTTTGGTTTTTTGACGGACCGCGCGCAATGCCACAAACAGGGGATGGCGCGAAAAGCAGTGAGCCGGACACGATGTGCTCCCTCTCCCGCTTGCGAGGGCTTTGCTTAATTGGCCGAGCGGGAGTGAGGCTCGATATGGGGTATTTTTTTGTGCGGCCTCGGATGGCGCGCGAACGCAGACGGTCTT